>CAXBRZ010000254.1:0-4337 GCA_963978075.1 uncultured bacterium
CCAGGCGTACAGCTTCAGGCTCTTCAGTTCGACGCACTTGCGGTCCGGGACGTAATCGATGATCAGCGTCGCGAAATCCGGCTGGCCGGTGAGCGGGCACAGGCAGGTGAACTCCGGAATCTGCATGTGGATGTGGAAGTCACGTCCCGGGGCGGGATTGGGGAAAGTGTCGAGTTTTTTGCTGGGTTTGGAAGACATCTGGCGGGCTTTGTCAAGGGCGAATGCTGCAGGGCACGATGGTATTATAAGTGGCACATTTGCATGCCCCCTTGCATGCCCCCACAAGCGCAATGGCGTCGGTGGGTGGCCCAACCGAATTTCACCTCGCATCGTGCGCCTCACCTCCATCAAACTTGCCGGTTTCAAATCTTTCACCGACCCCACCACCATTCACGTGCCCGGCCAGCTGGTGGCCGTGATCGGTCCCAACGGCTGCGGCAAATCCAACGTGATCGATGCCGTGCGCTGGGTGTTGGGCGAAGCTTCGGCCAAACAATTGCGCGGCGAGAGCATGCAAGATGTGATTTTCAACGGCGCCGCCACCCGCCGCCCCGCCCCGCAGCACCGTTTTCGGCGCCACCTGATAGGCAAACCCAAATCGCGGCGCGAAATTATTGGCGTCAAACTTCGTGTTCGTCCGCGGCAGCCCACCCACGCCCACATACGTCAACCCGCCCTTCAAATTCAAGCTCGGCACATTCAACGGCACCTTGGCGTCGTAGTCAAAATTAGTCAACTGGTTAAACCGGTCCGTCCGCGGCGTCTCCATCTCCCACCGCAAACCCAGGTTCAACGTCAGCTTCCCCGTCACCTTGAAACTGTCCTGCACATACCCCGCGTAATACTTCGTCTGGTTGGCCACCGCGGGCGACGGCGTCACACTCCCGCTCGCCGGATACCCCAGCAAAAACGACGCCAGCGCATGTCCCGCCGTCGCCGTCGAAGCCGCCGCGCCCGCGAGCCCGGCGTCGTCGGGGAAGCGGATCATGCGTCCGCTTTTGTGTGCTTTCCGAGGATCGCCAGAGCCTGGTGCATGGTCGCCGTCAGAGCGCCGGCGCTTCGTGCGCGTGGTGCTGCCTCATGCATGGCACGATAGATTGCCGCGACGAGGTCATGAGGTGACATGCTTCCACGGCTGGCCAGGACCTTTGCACCGGCCTGAAGCATCCGTGGGCTCACTACCGCAGCGGCGTGATTGCCTTTGATCGTGTTGCGGTACTTCTTGGCCATGGTTTCAAGCCGCCTCCGAGCGGAGCAAGCGGCGCCCGGGCAGGAACCACGGGTGAATGACGGCCGATCCGGCGATCCGCGTCGCGGCGTTCGCCCAATCCTTCCCGAACGACTTTCTCACGGCCACGCTTCACCATAAGCCATGCCCAACGCTGGGCGGGCTCTGGTTGCATCGACAGGTCCACGCCAGAAGCCCGCAGCCGCGACATATGACACGACGATCCTTACGCCAACATTTCTCGAGCGGCGCCGACGGCGAGGCCCCGCGACGTTCGACTCACTCTGGTTATCAATCGCTGCATTGATCTTCGAGCGGATGAACTCGCTTCGCAGATTGCGCACTGCGTCTGCTCGAAACCCGGCGATCGTCAGTTCGTCGTAAGTTTACAGACCGTTGATTTCGCGAAGCTGACAGTCGGCTCAGAATTACGCGAGCCTTAACGCCTGCAGCGTTGCGCCGTTTCTGCCGGCGCTGGTACTCAATCCCGACCGAGGAGAGAAGCCGGGATGAGAGTCCTCATTGTCGAAGACAATTCATCTTTCGCAGCATTGACTGCCCAGTTCCTCCTGAAAGCAGGAATCGATTCCGATGTCACCGTGTCGGTGCGTGAGGCCGAGCAGGCAATCGCCCGGCTCGACTATGCGGCGATCATCCTCGATCTCGGACTGTCCGACCAGGATGGGCTCGATTTCTTGCGAGGCCTGCGTGATCGCGGCAACTCCGTACCCGTCCTGATCACCAGCGCACGCTATGGCCTCAACGACCGCGTCACGGGCCTGAACCAGGGGGCGGACGACTATCTCGCCAAGCCCTTCACGCTCGACGAACTTCTGGCACGCCTGCAGGCCATCATGCGGCGCCCGCCGAAGTTGTTGATGCAGGTTCTGCGCGCGGGCAACGTGGACTTCAATCCGCGGGACGGCCAGGTACGCGTCGGGAGCAGGTCGCTCGTCCTTCGCCGTCGCGAGAGCCTGATGTTCGAAATCCTGGTTCGCCACCTCGGCCAGGTCGTGAAGCGCACATTTCTCGATCTTCAGGTCTACGGCATGGAGGGCGACCCGGGAGTGGGCGCAGTCGAAGTCTACATGTACCGTGTGCGCCGCCACCTCGAGGAGCTCGGCGCTTCTTTGAAGATCCATACGATCCGCGGGGTCGGCTACATGTTGACCGAAGGGGTGGCGCCGACCGCCGCGCCCCGGTCAGTGGACGGCGAATGTGACGAGGCGCAGCCGAAGGCCTAGCCGCAGATCATGCCGAGTAGGGGTACCGATTCCATCCGCACGCGCCTGCGCGCTGCTCTGTCCAATGCAGCTGGTTGGCTGCGGGCCAGACGGCTGATCGCGGCGGCTTCGATTGTCCTTGTCCTGGTGGCTGGCCTGTGGGGACTGGAACTTCCGCCGTTCGGCGGCGTTCCGACGAAGGAAAGCCGCACCCGCCGGGCCGAGGCGCCGGCCGCCGAGGTGTCGGTGGAGTTGACCGCGCGCCAGGCGGGCGCCCTGAAAATCGAGCCTGTCGGCAGTGCCCGCTTCGAGGTCACGCGCAGCGCCGTCGGCAATATCGATTTCAATCAGAATCTGCTGGTCCAGGTCTTCACCCCGAATACCGGGCGCATCATCGCCGCCCAGGCAAATGTGGGTGACCGGGTCGAGAAGGGACAGGTCCTCTTCACCGTCGACAGCCCTGATCTCCTGACCGCCGCCTCCAATCTCGTGCAAGCCGCGGGCGTCCTGGTGTTGCAGAACGCCAACCTGAAGCGTGTCACCGAGACCTTTCGCGGCGGCGGCGGCGCGCAGAAGGACGTCGATCAGGCGCGATCGGACCAGCAGACGGCAGAGGGCAACCTGCGGTCCGCGCGCGATGCCATGAGGATCTTCGGCAAGACCGAAGAAGAGATTGACCGCATCATTGCCGAACGTCGGCCCGATTCGACCTTGCTCGTGCGCAGCTCGATCTCGGGCACGGTTACCCAACGTACCGCGGCGCCCGGCCTTCTGGTGCAGCCCGGCAACGCGCCCGCGCCCTTCACGCTGGCCGACACCTCCACCATGTGGATGCTGGCCAGCGTCGTGGAAGGCGATGCGCCGTTGCTCCGGGTCGGGCAGGAAGTAACCGTCCGCGTCGCGGCCTATCCTGGCCGTGAGTTCCGCGGCGCCATCACCGTCGTCGGCGCCACGGTCGATCCCTCGACCCGGCGCATCACGGTGCGTTCCGAAGTGCGCGATCCCGACGGCCTGTTGCGCGCCGGCATGTTCGCGACCTTCTCGATCCTGATCGCTGCCGGAGTAGAATCGACGGCCGTGCCCGCCGCGGCGATCGTGCGCGAGGGTGACGGCAGCATGTCGGCCTGGATCACGACCGACCGCCGCCGGTTCACCAAACGCATCGTGCGCATCGGCCTGCAGCAGCGCGGCTTCACCCAGATCCTGGACGGGCTTCGCCCGGGCGAACTGGTCGCCACCGAGGGGGCGATTTTCCTGAGCAACAAGGCGCTCGGCGGCGCAGCCGACTGAAGGGGCGCACGGATGCTCAAATCCATCCTCGTCTTCGGCCTGACGCGGCGGCCGATCGTCGTGCTGGCCGTGATGGTGTTTCTCGGGGCAGGCATCTTCGCGTTCACGCGACTGAACATCGAAGCCTATCCCAATCCCGCTCCGGTGATCCTAGAGATCACCGCACAGGCCCCGGGTCTCAGCGCCGAGGAGATGGAGAAGTACTACACGATCCCAATGGAGATCGCGCTCTATCCAGTACCGGGCGTCGTCAACATCCGCTCGACCTACTGCTGGCAAATATCAAAAGAGAGTCCAATGTTCTGTAATTTACCCAAAGAATTTGCGCAGCGTGCGAAGAATCGAAGCGCCTTCAGCCGTCATTTTCTTTTGGCTTTTAACGTCTAGTGTTGAGTGCATTTCTCTGTCCTGTCCATTAAACAAGAAGCTATTTATAAACTCGCATTTCTAACATCTTACAACTGTCTACCTTCAAATATTTGTTGTATTTTCCTCAAGCATACCCACTTTATGTATCTGAAAACCTTTAATTGAAACTTCACATTTCTATTTTGAAAAGAACGTTGCTCTTTTAATGTACTGTGT
This sequence comes from uncultured bacterium, assembly GCA_963978075.1. Classification (GTDB taxonomy): domain Bacteria; phylum Pseudomonadota; class Gammaproteobacteria; order Steroidobacterales; family Steroidobacteraceae; genus CAIKZZ01. Next base: position 4,327 of record CAXBRZ010000254.1, read on the forward strand.
TAAAGTTTGTA
>CAXBRZ010000255.1:0-4333 GCA_963978075.1 uncultured bacterium
TTTTTTTTTTAATGATACGGCGACCACCGAGATCTACACTCTTTCCCTACACGACGCTCTTCCGATCTGCCGGTCCTCACGGTACCCTCGCAGCGACTCGGCCGTGCCACCCGCATCGATGATTCGCGCTCGTTCTACCAGGAACATTGCCAGCAGAGCGTACCCTCGGGCGTCCGGCTGAATGGCCTCAAACTCGTGATCGATGGTGCGAACGGCGCGGCCTACAAGGTGGCGCCGCGTGTGTTCTCGGACCTCGGGGCGGACGTCGTGCCGATCGGATGCTCGCCGAACGGCCGCAACATCAACGACGGCTGTGGCTCGACCGCACCGTCGCTGCTCCAGCTCACCGTTCCGGGGGTGCGGGCCGACGCCGGCCTTGCGCTTGACGGCGATGGCGACCGGGTGGTCATGGTCGATCATCTGGGCCGCGTCATGGACGGCGACCAGTTGCTCTACATCATCGCGCGGGCGCGCCATGAACAAGGCACGCTGAAGGGTCCTGTGGTGGGCACGGTCATGTCGAACCTGGGGCTCGAGCATGCGCTTGCGGCACTCGGCATCCCGTTCAGGCGGGCCAAGGTGGGTGACCGCCACGTGCTGGAGATGCTGCGCGACCTCGATGGCATCGTCGGTGGGGAGACCTCCGGCCATATCCTGTGCCTCGACCGCGCCACCACCGGCGATGGCATCGTCAGTGCCCTGCAGGTGCTCGCGGTGATGTGCGCCACCGGCAAGTCGCTCGCGGAACTGGCCACCGGGATGACCAAGTATCCGCAGGTCATGATCAACGTGGCCGTCGCCCGGCGTATTGATCCTTTGACCGTTCCGGCCATTGCCGAGGCCGTTGCCGGCGCCGAGGCGCAACTCGCCAACCGCGGGCGGGTGGTGCTGCGGGCATCGGGCACCGAACCCCTCATCCGGGTGATGGTGGAGGGGGAGGAGCGGGGCGAGGTGCGGGAGATTGCCGAATCCCTCGCCGCGACGGTGCGGGCCGCAGCCGCCGGCTGAGCAAACCGTTGCCGTGGGCCGGGCGCGCGGGTATCCTCGCGCGCCTTCACGCATCGAGGTGGCGCCATGCGCAGACCAATCGTCGCCGGAAACTGGAAAATGCATGGCTCCCGTGAGGAGAACGCGGGCCTCGTGGCCGGCGTGGCCGACGCGGTCGGTTCCTGTGCGGCCGAGGTGATCGTATTCCCGCCGGCCGTTTACGTCGCCGAGGTCGTGCGCCTGGCCGCCGGCAGCGCCGTTGCGGTGGGTGCCCAGACCCTCGCGACGGAAGCGCTGGGCGCCTACACGGGCGAGGTGTCCGGGGCGATGCTCAAGGATGTGGGCGCCACCCACGTGCTGGTCGGGCACTCCGAGCGGCGCGCCCTGTACGGTGAGACCGACGCGGTGGTGGCGCGCAAGTTCCAGGCCGCCCTGGCGGCGGGGATCGTCCCCGTGCTCTGTGTCGGTGAGACGCTGGAGGAGCGCGAGGCCGGGGTGACCGAGGCGGTGGTGGCGCGTCAGCTTGAGGCGGTCGTCACCGCAGCAGGGGTCGGTGCCTTCGCTGCGGCCGTGGTGGCCTACGAGCCGGTCTGGGCCATTGGCACCGGCCGGACGGCGAGTCCGGAGCAGGCGCAGGCGGTACACGCCTTCATCCGTGGATATTTCGCCGCGAAGGATGCTACACTTGCGGATCAACTGCGCGTCCTGTACGGCGGCAGTGTGAAAGCGTCCAACGCCGCCGAACTCTTCGGTATGGCGGACGTCGATGGGGGCCTCGTGGGAGGCGCTTCGCTGAAGGCGGATGAATTCGTGAGGATCTGCGCGGCCGCCGGTTGAGCCGGGCGCGGGTAGAGAGAATGCTGCAACAGTTGCTTCTGATCATTCATGTCCTCTTGTCGCTGGCCATCATCGGCCTCGTGCTGCTTCAGCGCGGCAAGGGTGCGGACGCAGGCGCGGGCTTCGGCTCGGGTGCTTCGGGCACGGTGTTCGGGTCAAAGGGATCGGCCACCTTTTTCTCCAAGCTGACCGCCATCCTCGCGACGTGCTTTTTCGTGACGAGTCTCTCGCTTGCCTATTACGCAAGCCACCAGTCGAGCGGCGCGCCAAAGAGCCTGCTGGAGCAGGCTCCGGCAGGAGCGCCGGCGGGCCCTTCGAAGTAAGGTTCGCTCTGCACTGGTCATTCCCGGGGTTTTAGACGCAACGAGACTGAATTGCCGACGTGGCGGAATTGGTAGACGCACTAGCTTGAGGTGCTAGCACCGTAAGGTGTGCCGGTTCGAGTCCGGCCGTCGGCACCATGTCTTGTTGACGATCCCCGAAGCAGCGTAAGAACAACTACGCATCGGCGCTGCACAGTACAAATTTTCGAGTGACGTACTCCCGTGGGTTCTTTAGAATCCGCAGCCATTGCGAGGCGCCCGGTGCGGCCTCGGGACAGGGGAAGATGCTCACGAACTATCTGCCGATCCTGATCTTTCTGGTCATAGCCGCCGGCTTTGGCGGGCTACTGATCGTTCTGGGGTTCCTGCTCGGTCCGCGCAAGCCGGATGCCGAAAAAACCTCGCCCTACGAGTGTGGCTTCGAGCCTTTCGAGGACACGCGCATCAAGTTCGATGTGCGCTACTACCTTGTCGCCATCCTGTTCATTCTGTTCGATCTTGAAATCGCGTTCCTGTTCCCTTGGGCGGTGTCGCTCAAGGCGGTTGGCGGTGTTGGCATCGTCTCGATGCTGGTCTTTCTCGCGGTTCTGGTGGTGGGCTTCATCTACGAGTGGAAGAAGGGAGCGCTCGAATGGGACTAGTGGCAGAAGTCGACGCCGAGCTCAAGGACAAGGGCTTCGTCACCGCCCGGCTGGATGACCTCATGAACTGGGCGCGCACGGGCTCCATGTGGCCCGTGACCTTTGGTCTTGCCTGCTGTGCGGTGGAGATGATGCAGGCCGGTGCCTCGCGCTACGACCTCGACCGCTTCGGCGTCGTGTTCCGCCCAAGCCCCCGCCAGTCCGACGTGATGATCGTCGCCGGTACCCTGACCAACAAGATGGCAGCTCCCCTGCGCAAGGTCTATGACCAGATGGCCGAACCGCGCTGGGTGATCTCCATGGGGTCGTGTGCCAACGGCGGCGGCTACTACCACTATTCCTATTCGGTGGTGCGCGGTTGCGACCGCATCGTGCCGGTGGACGTCTACGTCCCGGGCTGCCCGCCGACGGCGGAGGCGCTGATCTACGGCATCCTCCAGTTGCAGAACAAGATCCGTCGCACGAGCACGATTGCCCGATGAGCGAACAAGACACCGGAGCGGCGGTTCCGCTCACCAAGCTCGAGGCACTCGCGGCCGCCCTTGAAGGCACCTTCGGGACGCGACTGACGCGTCTGCCGTCCCTGCCGGGCGAACTGGGCTACGAGGTGGCGCCTGCGGATCTTCTGCAGGTCGCGCGGACGTTGCGCGACGATCCGCTGTTTTCTTTCGAGACGGCGGTGGACGTGTCGGGTATCGACTACCTGACTTACGGCCAGGAAGAGTGGGATACCCACGATGCGACCAGCACCGGATTCGGTCGCGGGGTGGTCGGACGCGGGCCCGTGTTTGTGCCGCCGACGCCCATGGCGCGGCGCTTCGCGGTGGCCTACCACCTGCTGTCCTACACCCACAACCTGCGGCTGCGCCTGCGCTGCTATTGCGACACCAGCGAACCGCCGACCGTGCCGAGCGTCGTCGACATCTGGCCGAGCGCCAATTGGTTCGAGCGCGAGGCGTATGACCTGTTCGGCATCCTCTTCCAGGGCCATCCGGACCTGCGCCGCATCCTGACCGACTACGGCTTCATCGGGCATCCGTTCCGCAAGGACTTCCCGCTCTCCGGTCATGTGGAGGTCCGCTACGACGCCGAGCAGGGTCGCGTGGTGTACGAGCCGGTCAGCATCGAGCCGCGTACCCTCGTGCCGCGCGTGATCCGCGAGGACAACCGTTACGACGCCGCGCTCACCCGCGGCCGCTCGGGGAAATAAGCATGTCGGAGATCCAGAATTTCACGCTGAACTTCGGTCCGCAGCATCCCGCGGCCCACGGTGTTCTGCGCCTCATCCTCGAGCTGGACGGCGAAGTCGTTCAGAAGGCCGATCCGCACATCGGTCTCCTGCATCGCGGGACGGAAAAGCTGGCCGAGTCCAAGGTGTTCAACCAGAGCATCGGCTACATGGACCGGCTCGACTACTGCTCGATGATGTGCAACGAGCACGCCTATGTGATGGCGATCGAGAACCTCCTCGGCGTCAGGATTCCCGAGCGCGCCCAGTACATCCGCGTGATGTTCGATGAGATCACCCGGGTCATGAACCACCTG
>CAXBRZ010000256.1:0-4318 GCA_963978075.1 uncultured bacterium
TCGTGCGCTCCGGTGCGGTCGACATCGTCGTGGTCGACTCGGTGGCGGCCCTCACGCCCAAGGCGGAAATCGAGGGTGAGATGGGAGAGCTGCAGGTAGGCCTGCATGCGCGACTGATGAGCCAGGCGCTGCGCAAGCTGACCGGCAACATCAAGCGCTCCAACACCATCGTCATCTTCATCAACCAGATCCGCATGAAGATCGGCGTGATGTTCGGCAACCCCGAAACGACGACCGGTGGCAACGCGCTCAAGTTCTACTCCTCGGTGCGCCTTGACATCCGCCGTACCGGTGCGTTGAAGAACGGCGAGGAAGTGATCGGCAATGCGACACGCGTTAAAGTGGTCAAGAACAAGGTCGCGCCTCCGTTCCGCGAAGCTGAATTCGAGATCATCTACGGCGAAGGCATTTCCCACGAAGGCGAGATTATCGACCTTGCCGTCGCCCAGAACCTCGTCGAAAAATCCGGTTCGTGGTACGCCTACAAGGGTGAACGGATCGGTCAGGGCAAGGACAATGCCCGTACGTATTTGAAGGAGCATGCCGATACGGCGGAAGAGCTGGAGACCGAGATCCGCAAGCGTCTGTTGACGCCGCGCCGCGGGCAGAGCGGCGCCGCCCCCGGCGCCGAGGACTGAGGGTCGGATGGGGTCGGGCAGCGGCTGGCGTGGTGGCTTTCGCCGGCGGCTGCCGAAGGTGCCGCAGGATCCGACAGATTCCGAAGCGGCGCGAAGCAAGGCCATCGGCTGGTTGGCGCGGCGTGACTATCCCTCGAAACTCCTGCGTGCCCGCCTCGGCGAGGCGGGATTTGAGGCAGATGCTGCGGAGTCGGCGGTGGCCGACCTTGAAGACGCCCGTTACGTCAATGACGAGCGCTATGTCGAGGCGGCCATTGCCGGACGCGCCGCGCGCGGGCAGGGGCCGGTCAGGATCGCCCTCGAACTGCATCGCCAACGCTGTCCCAAGGAACTGGTGGAGTCGCTGCTTAGGCGCGATGACCCGGAGTGGAAAGACCGTGCCGTGGCGCTACGCCTGCGCCGGTTCGGTGCCGGCGAACCTGCCGATGCGCGGGAGCGTCAGCGGCAAATCCGTTTCCTCTTGCAGCGTGGTTTTACCGCGGCGCAGGTACGGGCTGCGTTGACGGACGTCGGCGGCAGTGCCGAGGTGGACCTTGACGATCAGCAGGTCGACCTCGAGGGCGATGAGACGGACGATTGACTGCGCACAGGACGGCGTGGTCGGCTAGAATCATGGTTCCGTTCAATGACTTGCCCGTCGAGGGCCTTATCATGTCCGCACCTTCGCGCCTGATCGGCAGCACCGAGCTGCGTCACCTATTCCTCGAGTACTTTCGTCGTCAGGGGCACTCGATAGTAGCCTCGAGTTCCCTGGTGCCTGGCAATGACCCGACGTTGTTGTTTACCAACGCCGGCATGGTGCAATTCAAGGATCTCTTTCTTGGCAAGGAACAGCGTGGCTATGCCCGCGCGGTGACGAGCCAGCGCTGCGTACGGGCGGGTGGCAAGCACAACGATCTGGAAAATGTCGGCTACACGGCGCGGCATCACACCTTTTTCGAGATGCTGGGCAACTTCAGTTTTGGCGACTACTTCAAGCGTGACGCCATCCGCTTTGCCTGGGAGTTCATCACGGTTGAACTCGGCATTCCCAAGGACCGGCTATGGGTGACAGTGTACGAGACCGATGATGAAGCCTTTGATCTGTGGCGCAGCGAGGCGGGCGTTCCTGCCGAGCGGATCACCCGCATGGGCGCCAAGTCCAATTTCTGGGCGATGGGTGATACGGGTCCGTGCGGTCCGTGCACCGAGATTTTTTACGATCACGGTGAGCAGATTGCAGGTGGCCCGCCAGGCTCCCCGGATGAGGATGGAGATCGTTTCGTCGAAATCTGGAATCTCGTCTTCATGCAGTACGAGCGTTCTGCCGATGGCACGCTGACGCCTTTGCCCAAGCCGTCGGTCGATACCGGGATGGGGCTTGAGCGCATTTCAGCCGTGATGCAGGGCGTGCACTCGAATTACGAGATCGACCTGTTCCGTCACCTGATTGCAGCGGCGGCGCAAGCCACTGGCGCGACCGATCTGACCTCCCCAAGCCTGCGCGTCATTGCCGATCACATTCGTGCGTGCACCTTTCTGGTGGTCGACGGGGTGCTGCCCTCTAACGAGGGCCGCGGGTATGTGCTCCGGCGGATCATTCGTCGCGCCATCCGTCACGGCTATCAATTGGGTCAGACCGGGCCCTTCTTCTCCTCGTTGGTTGAGGCGTTGGTGGCCGAGATGGGTGACGCCTATCCGGAACTGTCCAAGGGGGCGGAACACGCGCGCCGGGTGCTGGCACAGGAAGAGGCGCGCTTTGCCGAGACCATTAGCGCCGGCATGTCGATCCTCGATGACGCGATTGTGGCGATGGGGGATGCGAAGGTCATTCCGGGCGAGACCGTGTTCAAGTTGTACGACACGTACGGCTTTCCGGTGGACCTGACCGCCGACATTGCGCGCGAGCGGAACTTGACGGTCGACGAGGCGGGATTCGAGTCGGCAATGCAGGCGCAGCGGGAGCGTGCCCGTGCGGCGAGCCGCTTTGGTGTCGATCTGCGCGAAACGGTCCAGTTGGATGCCAAAACCGAATTTTTGGGCTATGGGTCCACGCAATCCGCGGGGCGCGTGGTTGCGCTTCTGGACGAAGAAGGCATTGCCGTCGACATGCTCGGAGTCGGCGCCACCGGGCGCGTCATTCTTGATGCCACGCCATTTTATGCCGAGAGCGGTGGCCAGGTCGGTGATGCCGGACAGCTGACGGGTGCGGGGAGTGTCTTCGCAGTCACCGATACCCAGAAATTGCGTGATGCCTTTGCGCACGTCGGGCGGATCGAGTCCGGCGAGCTACGCGTGGGTGACGCCGTAGAGGCCAGCGTGACTCCGTTGCGGCGTGCGGCCACGGCCCGCAATCACTCCGCGACGCACCTGATGCACGAGGCCCTGCGTGAAGTGCTCGGAGAGCACGTCCAGCAGAAGGGTTCCTTGGTTGAGCCGGACCGGCTGCGCTTTGACTTCTCGCATTTCCAGGCAGTCACGGCCGAGGAACTGGTACAGGTCGAGGAGATCGTCAATGCCGAGGTGCGGGCCAACCGCGAGGCCGTGACGCGCCTGATGAGTTATGACGATGCGGTGGCTGCCGGTGCCATGGCTCTGTTCGGCGAAAAGTACGGTGATGTCGTCCGTGTGCTCAGTTTCGGAGATTATTCGACCGAGTTGTGTGGCGGCACCCACGTGGCCCGGACCGGCGATATCGGTCTGTTCAAGATTGTCAGCGAGGGAGGCGTCGCCGCAGGCGTAAGGCGCATCGAGGCGGTGACTGGCATGGGTGCCCTTGATTACACCCGTGCGGCTGAATCGGCCCTGCGCGCGATCGGTGCTCTGGTGCGCGGCAGTCGCGAGGATGTGGCCGACAAGGTCGAGGCACTGGTCGAGCGCGCGCGCAAGCTGGAGCGGGAGGTCGACAGTCTGAAGGCGCGTCTCGCGAGCGGGGAGGGGGCTGATCTGGCCGCGCGGGCGGTCGCGGTCGGCGCGACCCGGGTGGTTGCGGCGCGAATGGACGGGCTGGATGCCAAGGCGTTGCGGGCTGCGGTCGACGGTCTCAAGGACAAGTTGGGCTCCGCCGTGATTGTCCTTGCGGGCGTCGCCGAGGATGGCCGAATCACGCTGGTTGCAGGGGTGACGGCGGACCTGATCGGGGTCGTCAGGGCAGGTGACCTCGTCGGCACCGTGGCGCAGAAAGTCGGCGAGCACTGGAAGCAGACCGTGGTGGTCGAGAACCGCGCCGGCGCCGGCGGCAACCTCGGTGCCGACGTCGTCGCGAAGGCGCAGCCCGATGGCTACACGCTGCTCATCAACATCACCGGGCTCGCCATCAGCGCGAGCCTCTACAGGACGCTGCCCTTCGACGTCATCCGCGACTTCACGCCGATCGTGCACATCAGTTCCTCGGCGCTGGTGCTGGTGGCGAACAATGGCATGCCCGCGACGGTGAAGGAACTGATCGCGCTGGCGAAGTCACAGCCGGGCAAGCTCAACTATGGCTCCACGGGCCTCGGCGCGCCGCCCCACCTCGCGGGCGAGCTGCTCGGCTCGAACGCCGGCATCGCGCTCGTGCACGTGCCCTACAAGGGCGACGCGCCGATGATCCCGGCGCTGATCGCCAACGAAGTGCAGTTCGGCTTCATCCCGCAGTCGGCGGCGCTGCCGCACGTGCGCTCGGGCAAGCTGCGCGCCATCGCGGTGGCGGCCGGCAAGCG
>CAXBRZ010000257.1:0-4310 GCA_963978075.1 uncultured bacterium
TACACTCTTTCCCTACACGACGCTCTTCCGATCTGCGTCATCGTTCTCGAGCACCGCACCCCGTCCGGAGCGACGTTCTTTACGCTGTACGGGCATCTCGCGCACGACGTCGGCCTGCGCCACCGTGTCGGTCAGTCGGTGGCTGCGGGCGAACCGATCGCGGCAGTGGGGGCTGCCGATGAGAATGGCGGCTGGCCACCGCACCTGCACCTGCAACTTGGGCTGACGACATTGGGTCGTGGATCGGATTGGCCTGGCGTCGCCTCGCCTGACGGCCTTGAGGCATGGCTGGCTCTCTATCCCAGCCCCGCGCCGTTGCTCGGTCTCGCGCCTGCGGCCCTCGATGGCCGCCCCACGGACGACCGCACGCGTATCGAGCGGCGTCGCGTGCGCTTTGCGCACAACCTCAAGGCCTCCTATCAGGAGCCGGTGACGGCCGTTCGAGGGATCCGTCATCACCTGTACGACGCCTGGGGTCGGGAATACATCGACGCTTACAACAACGTGCCGCAGGTAGGTCACTGCCATCCAAGGGTCGTGCGCCGCATCGCAGAACAGGCCCGTCTGCTACAGACCAACACCCGCTACCTGCAGGACGTTCATCTCGAGTACGGCGACGCGCTTGCAGCGCGGTTTCCGGCGCCGCTGGACGTCTGCTTTTTTGTAAATTCCGGGTCCGAAGCGAACGAGCTGGCGATCCGTCTCGCCCGAACCTATACGGGGGCGCGCGATACCGTCGTGCTTGAAGAGGGCTATCACGGCAATACCAATACCGCGATTGCGCTCAGCCACTACAAATTTGCCGGCAAGGGGGGAACCGGTGCAGAGCCCTGGGTGCACGTGGCGCCGCTGCCCGATCCGTACCGTGGCCGCTATCGTGGCGCGGACAGCGGTCCCGCGTACGCCGCTGCTGTAGGAGAACTTCTTGACCAGCTGCGTCTTGAGGGGCGTCGGCCGGCTGCCTTCATCGCCGAAACGCTGCCCTCGGTCGGTGGGCAGATCGTGCCGCCGCGAGGTTACCTTGCGGACGCCTACACCCGTGTACGTGCGGCAGGCGGGTTGTGTATCGCCGATGAGGTGCAGACCGGATTCGGGCGGCTGGGCGACTGGTTCTTCGGCTTCGAAGGGCAGGGTGTCGTGCCGGACATCGTTGTGCTGGGCAAGCCGATCGGCAACGGGCATCCGATCGGCGCGGTGGTGACGACCCGGGCCATTGCCGATGCATTCGCCAACGGCATGGAGTTCTTCAGTACTTTCGGAGGTTCCTCGGTCGCCTGCGCCGTGGGCCGGGAGGTGCTGTCGATCGTCGAGGACGAAGAGTTGATGTCCAGGGCCAAAGACGTCGGCGGCTATCTCAAAAACGGGCTCGTCGATCTTGCTGCGCGTCACCCGCTGATAGGCGACGTACGCGGCCACGGGCTGTTTCTCGGAGTTGAGTTCGTGGACGACCGTGACACGCGGCAACCTGCGACCGCTCAAACGGGGCTCTTGGTGGAGCGTCTTCGTGCCGCGCGCATCCTTGTCGGCACCGAGGGTCACGACAACAACATCCTGAAGATCCGTCCGCCGCTGACCTTTGACCGGGTCGCCGCGGATCGCCTCGTTGCGGCCCTGGACCAGGCGCTGGGCGAACGCGCGGCGCAGCCGCGCGGCTGATCAGGGGGTCAGTGGCACCAACCGCCAACGGCCGTAAGCAGTCGCGCTCACCGTGATGTCCGGGATGACGACACTGGTGACCGGTGGTGGAGGTGCTGCGACGCTGCGGCCACGTGCCGTCACGACGATTTCCTCGACTTCACTGTTGCCGCGCATCGGCTCGGTCGACAGGCCGATGACGTTGCCAAGCTTGAGTTTTGCTGCTGAGGCCATGGCGGCGGCATCGCCTTGCGCGATCGCGACCGCGTGCGCCAGCGCCCGGTGCCGGGCCGCATCGACCTCCTCGGCACTGAAAGCCACGGCAGAGACCTCGCGCGCGCCGGCGGAGAGCGCTGCGTCCAGATACACGCCGACGGATTCCAGTGCGTGGGTCGCGATGCTGAGGCGGTTCGTGGCTTCGAAGCCGTCCGTTTTGGCATCCCCGTTCACATACTTCCAGTGCACGCCCACATTGAGGCTTGAGGACTTGAGGTCGCCGTCCGGCAGGCCTGCTGCCTTGAGAGCATCACGCACGGCGGCCGTTACCTTCGCGTTCTCGACACGTGCCGCGACCGCGCTTTTGGCATTGTTTTCGACGGTCACGCTGAAACTCGCCAGCGTCGGTCGCAGAGTTTCGCTGGCAGTTGCGCTCGTCGCAACCGTTGCCGCCTCGTCGGCTGTTGCGATCGAGGTCGGCAGGCCACAGAGCAGGATGCATAGGAGGAGAGGGCGCATGTGTGATCCTGAGTGAGGACGCGCCATCGGGTCAGGCGCGATTGAGAACCGTCACGTTGGCCGCGCTGGGGTTGCCGGCATACCGGCGTCGCGCGGCCATCGCTTCCTGCAAACGGCCACGGCGGACGTAACTCTCGTAGAGCAGGTCCTTCAGGACTTCGAGGAGCACCCCCGCGCTGTCAGCATCCAGTTGCGGCAGGCGTGTCCCGGGGCTGTCACCGGCGAGCAGGATGCGGCGAAAAAGATTGAAGGTGTCCGGGTCAAGCTCGGCCATCTCGCGCGAATCGTTCAGTTGGTCGAAGAGCTTCAACTTGCCGTGTTCGCCCAGATCAATGGCGACTTCCTGCATGATCCGCCGGCACATGGAGGAAAAGGCGTTCCAGCAGCCGCCGGCGAAGACGGTGAAGGCTTCCCGGCACAGCAGTTCGACGGTCTCCGGCAGGTAGGCGTAGTCGAACTTCTCCCGCGGCCGCTCCAGTTCGTCAAACAGCGGCGAAAGCTCGACCCGGCGGTTGCCGTACAGCTTGACGGGAAAGCGCAGGAAGACCGGTGCGTTGCAGGCGTCGCACCGATACACGATGCCGACATGGGCAGGCTTGGTGGCATCAAGGATGGCAAAGGACGGCACGGAAACGGCCGTCAGGTGCGAGAGCACATCGCAGTGCGGACAGACGAGCGCAAAACTTGCCGCCTGATCGTGGACCAGGGTGCCGCTCTCGTCGATATGGATGGCCATATGCGCTCCCTGTGCGGCGCCTCGCCCTCGTCATCCGACGGCTGACCCGTACCGCACACGAGAGACTGTAACATAATCCGGAACTTACGCCATACATCGAACAAACGGCCCGATGTATGGCGTGTAAGTGCCGCGTCAGTTCGCCAGTCGACGGTACTTGATCCGGTGCGGACGGTCCGCGTCGGCGCCCTTGCGCTTGATCAGGTCGGCCTCGTACTCCTGATAGTTTCCTTCGAACCAGACCACCTGGCTGTCGCCCTCAAACGCGAGGATATGGGTGGCGATACGGTCAAGGAACCAGCGGTCGTGCGAAATGACGACGGCGCAGCCGGGGTAGGCAAGGAGGCCCTCTTCCAGCGCCCGCAGCGTCTCGACGTCGAGATCGTTGGTCGGTTCGTCCAGCAGCAGGACGTTGCCGCCGGTCTTCAGCACCTTGGCGAGGTGGACCCGGTTGCGTTCACCGCCGGAAAGTTCGCCGATGACCTGCTGCTGCTGGGTGCCACGGAAGTTGAAGCGGCCGACATAGGAGCGTGAGGAAGTCTCGTAATTGCCGACCTTGATCATGTCGAGACCGCCAGAGATCTCCGCCCAGACGGTCTTGCTGTCATCCAGCGATTGCCTCGACTGGTCGACATAGGCGAGCTGGACCGACGGTCCCGTGCGGATTTCGCCGCCGTCGGGTTGCTCGAGGCCGGCCAGCATGCGGAACAGCGTGGTCTTGCCGGCGCCGTTCGGGCCGATGATGCCAACGATGCCGCCGCGCGGCAGACTGAAGGACAGGTCGTCGATCAGCAGGCGATCGCCGAAACCCTTGCGCAGGTTCTTCGCCTCAATCACGAGTTCGCCCAACCGCTCGCCGGGGGGAATGTAAATCTCGTTGGTCTCGTTACGCTTCTGGAACTCCTGCGACTGTAGTTCCTCGAATCGCGCGAGGCGCGCCTTGGACTTGGCCTGCCGAGCCTTGGGGTTCTGGCGCACCCACTCGAGTTCCTGCGCCAGCATCTTGCGCAGGCCTTCCTGCTGCTTTTCCTCGATTTCGAGGCGCTTTTCCTTCTGCTCGAGCCAGGACGAGTAATTCCCCTGCCAGGGAATGCCGTGGCCACGGTCGAGTTCGAGGATCCAGCCGGCCACGTTGTCGAGGAAGTAACGATCGTGGGTGACGGCGATGACCGTCGAGGGATATTCGTGCAGAAACCGCTCAAGC
>CAXBRZ010000258.1:0-4307 GCA_963978075.1 uncultured bacterium
TTTGCGAAACAGGATCCCACGCTCCGGGCCGCCGTCGAGCGGCTGGCCGTGCTGTAATGGCCATTGAGCATCTAAGGCAGGAATTCCCATGAAGCCCAGTACCTTTGCCAACCATCCGCCGCGGATCGAACTGCCGGCAGGCAATGAGCCTCTCGTGGCGCCGATCTACCAGTCGGTGAAATTCGATTTTCCGACGGTGGCCGATACCGAGGCATCCTGGGATGGCGCCCTTGGCTTCAACTACAGCCGTACGGCGAATCCGACGGTGGCGGCGCTGGAGGCGACGCTTGCCGGCCTGCAGGGCAGGCAGGATTGTGTCGTCGTCGCCTCCGGTATGGGCGCGGTATCCACCGCGATGCTGGCCATGCTGTCCGCCGGCGACCATCTGTTGTCCTTTGCGGAAAGTTATGGCCCGACGCGGCGGATGATCACCAAAGTACTTGGCCGCTATGGCGTGCGCTCGACCTTTGTCTCGATCGAGGATTTCGATGCCATCGAGCGCGTCCTCGGGGAAGAGAAGACGGCCATGGTGTGGTTCGAGTCGCCGACCAATCCGATCCTCAAAATCGCGGACGTGGCGCGCATCACGGATCTCGCGCACCGGCACGGCGCCATTGCGGTGCTGGACAACACCTTTGCCGGGCTCGAGGCCCATGCGGAACTGCCTGTCGACCTCCTGGTCCACAGCCTGACCAAATACGCGTCAGGGCACGGGGATGTCATGGGTGGTGCCATCATGGGTGATGAAGCGCATGTCCGTCGTGTCCGCAGCCACGCCAATACGCTAGGGCCGACCCTCGATCCGCATGCCGCCTATCTGATCCAGCGCGGCCTCAAGACCTACCACGTGCGCCGCCGGGCAGCCTGCGCCAACGCGCAACGGGTTGCCGAGTTCCTGCACGCCCACCCGAAAGTCGCCAAGGTGCGCTACCCGGGGCTGCCGACGGATCCAGGGCATGTACTCGCAGCGAAGCAGATGCGGGATTTCGGCACGGTGCTGTGTATAGACCTGGTGGGCACAGGAGCCGATGCGGCAGTGTTTGCCGAGAGTCTGCAGTTGTTCAGCATGGCGGCGAGCCTGGGTTCGACCGAATCTTTGATTGTCCCGCCATCCTTGCAGCAACCGCGTGACCTGACGGGGGACCTGCGCCGTGTCACCGGAATCGGTGAGACTACGACCCGTTTGTCAATCGGGCTGGAAGACGCGGACGACCTTGTTGCCGATCTTGATCAGGCATTGGCCAGAATCTCCAGCTGACGGCGTCGTCACATAACGTTCACTCCATTGTCATAAGTCTGTAGACACCAGGCGAGATGCTGCGCACCGTACGCTACTGCGTGGAGTGCGCTCATGTCACTGCAGACCGCCGGTTGGTTCGATCGCGTGGATGCGTTCGAGTACCGCTTCTGCGTCAAGATGAATCTTGCCTGTGATCGTGGGATCATCCTGACCGGCTTCCGGGCCGTCAGCCGACTCGGCGACGGTGTGCTCTGGTATGCCTTGATGGCCTTCCTGGCCATCGCCTGGGGTCCGGCGGGGCGGCTTGTTGCCGCAGAGATGCTGCTGACCGGCGCCGCGGGTCTCCTGCTCTACAAGCAGTTGAAGCATCGTCTGGTTCGCGAGCGACCCTACATTACGCATGCCGCCATTCGGGCGGGTACACGTGCACTCGATCGGTACAGCTTCCCCTCGGGACACACGCTGCACGCGGTGGCCTTTACCGTGGTGGCTGTGGCGCACTTTCCGGTGCTTGGGTTCGTGCTGATCCCGTTTACGGTTCTCGTGGCGATGTCCCGCGTGGTCCTGGGCCTTCACTACCCGACAGACGTGATGGCAGGTGCCACGATAGGCGCCCTGCTCGCCGTGCTCGGTTGCATGCTCGGCTGAAAGTAGCGCCATGCCCGCCCGTCGCCGGGCGTGGGAGGAGAGTGCTCAGCGGGTGAGCGTCTCAAATTCCAGTGCGGGATCATCGCCGCTACGGGAGTAGTCATGACGGCGGCGCATTTCAACGAGAGCCTCGTCACGCTCACGTGCGGAGCCGAACCAGTGCTCACGGGACCAGTCTTTGCCGACCAGGAGACGGAAAGGGTCGCCGGAGCGGGTGGTGACCCGGATGCCGTAGGGGCGGTTGTCCGGCAGCGGCTGATGCAGATTGTGGGCGTTGGCGATGCTCATCGGTGACTCCAAAGGCGAGGCCGAACGGTAGCCGATGCCGGCCTTGGCGGGAAGAGGGGCCGCCCGTAGGTCCGGGGAGATTGGCATCCGGCCTCGTTCGGCGGCAGGATAGGCGGCAGGTGCCCAGCAGGGCGCGCTGATGGTCCCCGAGGTGCCCCATGTCCCTGTTCCAGAACCGCAAGCTCACCCTTCCTACGTCTGCCGAGGCCCTGCCGGGTCGTGACGAGGCCATGCGGATCTCGCCCCGGCACTTCGTCCACGGCGAGCGTACTGTGGCGCCCTTTCCGGCCGGGCTGGAAGCCGTGTATCTCGGGCTTGGGTGTTTTTGGGGCGCCGAGCGGCTGTTCTGGCAATTGGAAGGCGTGTACTCGACCGCCGTGGGGTATGCCGGCGGCGTCACGCCACACGCGACCTACAAGGAAGTCTGCACCGGCCTTACCGGTCACACGGAAGTCGTGATGGTGGTCTATGACCCTGCAAAAATCTCCTTTGAACGGATCATGAAGGTGTTCTGGGAATCGCATGACCCGACGCAGGGCATGCGGCAGGGCAACGATGTCGGCACTCAGTATCGTTCGGCGATCTATGCGACAACCCAAGCGCAGCTGGCGACCGCGGAATTCACCCGCACGGCCTACGCGCAGGCGCTCAGAGCCGCCGGTCGCGACGAGATCACAACGGAAATCCGCATGGCGCCTGAGTTTTATTACGCCGAGGATTACCACCAGCAATATTTGGCGAAGAATCCGAACGGGTACTGCGGAATCGGTGGGTGTGGGGTGCCCTTTAAATACGCTGAGTGACCGATTACTGGGGAAGCGGAATCGACAGATCGACTTGCTGACCGGTTGGACGCCACGGCTCTACCGATTCGAATTTCGGATACTCCACAGGAGCAACGCGAAGTCTCCGGCGCAGATTTGTGCCAGATATGTCCCGGTTATCTCGTTCTGAAAACCACGGGAAAATTCACTGAACCAAAGTTTTGATGGAATTTCGGAGATTTTTTCCGATTATGTTCGATCATGAACAGCGCACTGCTTCGCTACAGTGGCGGTGTGGCGGGTGACCGAGTCGGAATGCGATTCAGGGGTTTTGCAGCGATCGTGAGCCTTGATCGGACTTTGTGAGAGGCAGTGCCACCCCGTTCTTAAACCGGAGTTTTTGCACACATTGATTGATAATAATTTACGTTCGATCACCTGAGAGATCCGACTGGTTTGCCAGACAAATGCTGGGCGGTGTGCCAAACGCGCCGTCTATGCTCTTGAGCAAGCAATCTGCAAGGAGCGTCAACCATGAAATCCGTACTGAACGATCCGACCTTGGAAGCGTTGTTGAACCGCCTCTACGACCAGGACGACAGTCAGACCCCCGAGATAGAGCGGAATTTTTCCCTGCTGTCACAAACAGACGGTTCGCAACCACTGCTCGATGCGGCGGCGAAATCGTTCCTTGCCAATAAATTTGTAGCCTTGGATCGGGACAAGGCAGAGTTTTGCTACGCGATATGCCGCTCAATCGGTGCAAGGAGAATCGTAGAAGCCGGTACTTCGTACGGTGTCTCCACACTTCATCTCGCTGCCGCCGTGCGCGATACATGTGCTGCGCATGGAGGACGAGGCATGGTCATCGGTACCGAATACGAACCGGAAAAGGTGCGTGTGGCCAACCAGTACTTTGCCGAAGCGGGCCTGGCCGATTTTATCGATCTTCGGGAGGGAGACCTCCGTGAGTCCCTGCAAGATGTCGGTGGAACGGTCGACTTTATGCTTGTTGATATTTGGACCCCGATGGCTCGTCCCGCGCTGGAACTCATTGCACCGCACCTGAGGGAAGGGGCTGTTGTCGTCTGCGATAATACGGCCCCTGGACGCAACGACTACCGTGACTACTTTGATTTTCTTCGCGCGCCGTTGAATGGTTTCCGGACGATGACTCTCCCGTTCAAGGGCGGACTCGAATTTTCAATTAAAGTGCGCTGATTTAGCGGCATTGGCTGCTGCTACGTCACTTTTGCCGTCCCGGTCGCCATAGCTTTCCTTACAGGTGTCGTCTTGTAATTGGCCTGAAGCGGCGAGTCAGTTGGGCGTGTGCAGACATTTTTCTTTGGAGCGCTAACACGTTCCTG
>CAXBRZ010000259.1:0-4284 GCA_963978075.1 uncultured bacterium
CCTGTGGACGGATCCTCTGTTCGTCGAGGGCGCGGGCACGCATCCTGTCATCCGTGATCCCGCCCGCTACGAGGTCATGAACCGGCTTTACTCCGACTGGTGGACCCTCACGTCGGTCGACGACCTGCTGCCGCGGTTGCGCGCGCCGGTCTATGCCTATCGTTTCGAGTGGGACGACGAACCGGTGGCGCCTGTGGACCTGAAGGCGCTGTACGGGTCGGCCCATGGGCTTGAGCTCTCGTTTGTGTTCGGCGACTTCCGCTGGGGTCTTGTGCACGACGAGTTGCCGGCGGAGGAATCGACCAGTGTCACCGCTCATCCGTTGCAGACGCTGTTCAATGCCGGCAACGCGGGCAGCCGCGAGCGGATCTCCGAGGCCATGATGGCCTACTGGGGCGAGTTCGCCCGCACCGGACAGCCCGGCCGGGGTGGCCGGGCGGACCTGCCGCCGTGGACCGAGTGGAAGGTCGGTGGCACCAAGATCGTATTCGGCAACGGCGTCCTGTCGGAGGACAAAAGCCTGCTCACCGAGCGGGACATCACCGGGCGGCTCTGGGCGACGCCGCTGCTGGACCCTGCACAGAAGTGCGCGGTCTTTCTCGACAACGTGATGTATCCCGCGTATCCGCTCAAGGCACTCGCGCGGCAGGGCTGCCGGCGCTGAGGCGCCGGCAGGCAGAAATCCTTGCTTACGCGCGCATGCGCGCACCGTCCGGATCGTAGAGTGGCGCGCCCTGCACGATGGCTTGGCGCATCACGCCGTCGATTTCGACCTGCAGCCGGCTGCCGGGCACGGCGTGTGCCGCACTGACGTAACCGAAGGCGACAGACTGGCCGACGTGATGCGCATAGCCGCCGGAAGTCACATGGCCGACGCATTCGCTGTCACACAGGATGGCCTCGTCGCCCACCACGTCCTGCTGGTCGACGTCGACGGTCAGCGTGACGAGGCGACGCGTCGGGCCCGCGTCCCGCTCCTCGAGGGCCGCCTCGCGGCCGATGAACGAATGGTTCCAGTCGATGAACGCGTCCAGCCCGCTCTGTGCGGCGGTGAAGTCGGGCCGGTAATCCAACGTCCAGACGCCCCACTGCTTTTCAAGGCGCAGGCTCATGAGCGCCCGCGCGCCGTACAGGCGCAGCCCGAGATCGGCGCCCTGCCGTTCGATCTGCTCGAAGAGCGCGAGGTGGAATTGCGGCTCGCAATAGATCTCGTAGCCCAGTTCGCCCGAGAAGGACAGGCGCAGCAGGATCACCGGTACCCCGCCGACGAAGGTTCGGCGCACATCGCGGAACCGCAGGGCCTCGGCCGAGACGTCCTCGCGCGTCAGTCGCGCGAGCAGTTCGCGTGACCGCGGACCCGAGAGGGCAAAGCCGTGCAGACGGTCGGACACGTTGGCGTAGTGCACGCCCGCGGGCGGCAGGTGCGACTCGAACCAGCGCCGGTGCATTTCCTGGGCGGCGCCTGAGCCGAGCAGCAGGAAGTGCTCCTCGCCAAGCGCGGTGACGGTCAGGTCCCCGTACAGGCGGCCGTCCGGCAGCAGCATGGGGCTCAAGGCCACGCGTCCGGTGTTGGGCAACCGGCCGGCGAGCATGTGGGACAGCCACTCGCGCGCTTTCGGTCCCCGCACTTCGTGCTTGCCGAAGTTGGCGATCTCGATCGCGCCGACCGCCTCGCGGACCGCACGCACCTCGCGGGCGACATAGTCGTGACTGCGGTTGCGCGAGAAGGTCGGCTCCTCGTGGGCATCGCTCGCGTCATCGGCAAACCACAGGGAGTGCTCGAGACCGAACGACGTGCCCATGACGGCGCCGCGCTGCACCAGCCGGTCGTAGAGACTGGTGGTCTTCTGGCGGCGGCCCTTGGGCAGGGTCTCGTTCGGGAAGGTCATGACGAACCGACGCTCGTAGTTCTCCGAGGACTTCACCGTTCCCCAGTCCGGCGTCGCAAAGTGGCCGAAGCGGGCGATGTCCATCGCCCAGACGTCGATCGACGGGGCGCCATGGATCATCCACTCCGCAAGGCACAGGCCGACACCACCGGCCTGGCAGAACCCGGCCATCACGCCCACCGCCGCCCAGTAGTTCGTCATGCCCGGCACTGGGCCGATCATGGGATTTCCGTCTGGCCCGAAGGTGAAGGGACCGTTCACCACCGTCTTGATGCCGGCCGTGCCGAGGGCCGGGATGCGCTCGAACGCGAGTTCCAGCCGGTCGGCGATGCGGTCGAGATCCGGCGTGAGCAGTTCGTGTCCAAAGTCCGACGGCGTGCCTCCGACTTTCCACGGTGTCGAGCGCGGCTCGTAGGTGCCGAGCAGCATGCCGTTGCGTTCCTGGCGGAAGTAGATGTTCGCCTCGTAGTCGATGCCGGCCGGCAGGCGCTCGCCGCTTTGCATGCGTTCGGCGATGAGCGGGATGTCCTCGGTGATGAGGTAGTGATGCTCCATCGGCTGCACCGGAAGGTGAATGCCGGCGAGGTGGCCCGCCTCGCGGGCCCACAGGCCCGCGGCATTGACGACGTGTTCGGCGTGCACGATGCCGCGCGGCGTGTGCACATCCCAGCTGCCGTCGCTGCGCTGACGTGTCGCCGTGACCGGCGTGTGGGTCAAATACTGTGCGCCGAGGGCGCGTGCGGCCTTGGCATAGGCGTAGACCACGCCCGACGGGTCGATGTCGCCGTCGATCGGATCCCAGAGGGCCGCAAGATAATGCCGCGGGTTGATGAGCGGGTGGCGGCGCGCGACTTCCTCGACGCTGATGAACTCCTGGTCGAGTCCCATCGTGCGGGCCTTGGAACGTTCGCGCTTGAGGTAGTCGTACCAGACCCGGTTGGAGGCCAGATAGAAGCCGCCGGTCGTGTGCAGGCCGATGCTGTGGCCAGACAACGCCTCGATCTCCTTGTAGAGGTTGATCGTGTAGCCCTGCAGGCGGCTGATGTTCGGATCCGAACTGATGGTGTGGATCTGACCGGCGGCATGCCAGCTCGAGCCGCTCGTGAGTTCCGAGCGTTCCAGGAGCAGCACGTCCTTCCAGCCGAGTTTGGCCAGATGAAACAGGATCGAGGCGCCGACGACGCCGCCGCCGATGACGACGACGCGGGCCTGCGACGGGAGGGTATGGGGTGAGGTGTCAGGGGTCATGGTGGTGGTCCGTTCAGTACCAGGCATCCGGCAATGCCGCCTTGCGGCGTGCCACGTAGTCGTCAAGGGATTCGCGCACCGCGGGGTCGAGCGCGGGCGCCTCGTATTCGTCGAGCAGACGGTTCCAGCGCTCGTAGGCACGCCGCGCGGCATCCTTCGAGCCCTGCTCTTCCCACTGCTCCACGCTGTTGGAGTCCGACAACGGCGCCTCGTAGAAGGCCGTGCGGTAATGCGAGAGGGTGTGTGCGCTGCCGAGAAAATGACCGCCCGGCTCCACGTCGGCGTAGGCATCGCGGCCGAGCGCGTCGTCGTCGGTGGCAAACCCGCGCAGCACGGTCTCGTAGGCGCCGAGGCGGTCGGCATCAAGAACCAGCTTCTCGTAACCGGTGGCAAGGCCTCCCTCGAGCCACCCGGCGGCGTGCAGGATGTAGTTGGCGCCGCCCAGCACCGTCGAGAGCATTGAATCCGCGCTCTCGGCCGCGGCCTGTGCGTCGGGCAGCTTGGAGGCGGTCAGCGCACCGCCGCAGCGCAGCGGCAGGCGCAGGCGCCGTGCCAGCTGTCCGATCGCGAGGTTCGACATGAGCGGCTCGGGCATGCCGAAGGTCGGTGCGCCGGAGCGCAGGTTCATCGAGGAGAGGAAGTTGCCGAGGATGAACGGCGCGCCGGCACGGACCAGCTGCGTGTAGGCACCGACCAGCATCGCTTCGGCCAGCGCCTGGGCGATGGCGGCGGCCGTAGTGACAGGCCCCATGGCGCCCGAAAGGATGAAGGGCACGACGATGAGGCCCTGGCCGGCGCCGCAGTACACGTCGGCCGCATCGGTCACCACCTTGTCCACCAGGAGCGGGGAGTTGGTGTTCACGTTGCCCATGATCACGCAGTGCTGATCGACCACGGCATCGCCGTGCAGGAGGCGCGCCATGGCGACGCTGTCCTGTGCCCGGCTCTTCTCGGTGATGGCACCGAGGTGGGGTTTGTCGGTGAGCGTCATGTGCGCGAGCAGCATGTCGAGGTGGCGCTTGGAGACCGACACGTCGCACGGCTCGCAGGTGACGAAGCCCGAATGGTGCAATGGGGCGAGCTGGTGGGTCAGACGGACCAACCGTTCGAAATCGGCCAGCGTGCCGTAGCGGCGTCCGCCTTCAAG
>CAXBRZ010000260.1:0-4279 GCA_963978075.1 uncultured bacterium
GGATACGCAATTGACCCGAATTTTGAGGGGAGCCCATTCCGTGGCGAGCGTCTTGGACAGATAGATGACCCCTGCACGCGCGGCACACGTGTGCGCCACCTGCGGCATGCCACGCCAGACATTGGCAACAATGTTGACGATGCTGCCGCACTGGCCGGCATCGCGCCATGCCCGGGCGGCCGCCTGCATCATGTAGAAGGTACCCGTGAGGTTCGTCTCGATCACCGCATGCCAGCCCTTCGGAGTAAAATCGATCGCCGCTTGCGGATACTGTCCACCGGCATTGTTGACCAGCAGATCCAGCCTCCCATGCCGCAAAAAAGTGTCGGCAATGAGGGCTTGGCAAGCGTCCGGATCACGAATGGTCATCGCAGTGGCAGTCACAGACCTAAGACCCAGCAATCTTTCGATACCTTCGCGTGTGGCCTCCAGTTTTTCCGGCTTTCGCCCGGCAATGACGACCTGCGCGCCAAGCCGCGCAAACATGAACGCCATGGCGCGCCCGAAGCCGCTGCCTCCCCCGGTCACCAGCACCGTCTTGCCAGCGTACAAGTCTTCCCGGAAGACCATGGGCGCAGTCGCCAGTTCCTCCATCGTGTAACCCCACCGGTGTTCGGCAGCGGGTTCGATGACGTGCAATTTTTCTACGCTCATAGGAATGTGCTCGAGGTCAGAAATTCTGGATCAGGTTTTATGCAGGCCAAAGATGGCAACGCTTGCAACATTGCGGTTGGGGATACCGCCGAGATTGTGGCTGAGCCCCAATGACGGCGTCCCCACCTGCCGCACACCAGCGCGACCAAGGAGTTGGGTATAGATCTCGTAGGCCATCCGCAACCCGGACGCGCCGACAGGATGACCGAAACATTTGAGACCGCCGTCCGTCTGGCAGGGAATCGCGCCATCGCGGTCATACCGCCCGTCCAGGATGTCGGCCGGCGCACGCCCGGGCGCCGACAGTCCGAGGTCTTCCATCACCACAAGTTCGGTGATCGAAAAGCAGTCGTGCACCTCGATCAGACCGAGCTCTTGCGTGGGACTCGTCACCCCTGCTTCACGATAGGCGCGCGTCGCGGCCAGTCGCGTGGTCGGCGTATGGCTGCCGTCCCAGCTTGCGTGCCCCATCTCCGCACCGTTCGACGGCGCAAGTTGCAAGGCCTTGACTGTCACGTGGTCGCGTTTCTGCAAGGTGGCTGCAATCTGCGGAGTCGTCACGATGGCGCACGCCGCGCCATCGCTCACGCCACAACAGTCGAGGACGCCCAGCGGATAGGCCACCATCGGTGCCGACAGCACCTGCTCGCTGGTGATGCGATTGCGCAAGTGGGCCTTGGGATTGTCTGCCGCGTTTGCGTGGCTTTTCACGGATACATGCGCCATTGCCCGGCGCAACTCGTCAACCGAAAGCCCGTGGCGAGCGGCGTACGCCGCACCGAGTTGCGCGAACGCCCCCGGCGGCGTGAATCCGGGCTGCCAGAGATCTTCGAAGGTTCCCTTCGGCCGCTCCGGCAATCCTCCAAAGCCCGTATCCTTGAGTTTCTCGACACCCATCGCCAGCGCCACGTCCACCGCGCCGGAGGCGACGGCATAAACGGCACCGCGGAGGGCTTCGGTACCTGTCGCACAGAGGTTCTCGACGCGGGTCACCGGAACATTCGGCAGGCGCAACGCCATGGACAGGGGCAATCCGGACTTCGATGTGCTCTGTTCCTGGTAGAAGACTCCAAGCCAGGCCGCTTCGATTCGATCACGTTCGATGCCGGCGTCCTTGAGAGCCTCCTGAAACGCCTCCACCATCAGGTCATCGGACCCGCAGTTCCAGCGCTCGCCGAAGCGAGAACAGCCCATGCCGACGATTGCCACCTTGTCACGGATGCCCTGCGCCATCGTCAGGATCTCCTCAACGTGGCTTTCCAGAAGTATCGATGAAATCCGCGGACGTGATCCACGTCCTTGATGCGGAATACAAAGCGCAGCGCGGCGCCGACGGAAGTCTCTCCTGGATCCACATCGGTGAATTCGATGAACGCGTTACCACCGCCTTCGAAGGCCGCATTGCCGTAGACCAATGGCGGCGCCGGCGTATACGCGAGCCAGTCTTCCGTATACGTCTTCACGCTGGCCGCCGTGTCCGCTAGACGAACCGGCATCTGTTCCGCGAACGCACGGCACTCGGGATTCACGCAAGCCGGAGCTGGCGGGAACTGAACGGTCCCGCAAGCGCTGCAGCGACCACCCTCAAAGCCGTTCAATACCGAATGCTTGCGGTAGTGGGCCGAGTGGGCCGTGCGCGCATCCCGCTCCCCACGCATGCCCGCATCCAGAGCAAGCGCCCCGCTGTGCGAAAGAAAGCGCACGTAGGCCTGATCCGTCACGCCTTCCGCCAACGACTTCGACAGTGATCCAGACCGTGCGGCGTCACGCGTCGAGCGGACCCGCAAGGCGACCACATCGACTCCCTGACCAAATCCGACCAAAAGAACAATCTCGCCGGGCTCCGCCTGCTCAAGGACGCCGGCGAGCATGATCAGCGGGTGGGCCACGCCACAGTCGC
Source organism: uncultured bacterium (assembly GCA_963978075.1). Taxonomy (GTDB): domain Bacteria; phylum Pseudomonadota; class Gammaproteobacteria; order Steroidobacterales; family Steroidobacteraceae; genus CAIKZZ01. The sequence continues at coordinate 2,555 of CAXBRZ010000260.1, forward strand.
CGATTCGGTCAAGGCACGCGTCCACGGATTGCGCGTTGGGCAACTCAAGCGAGCGAACGACAGAGTCAGACAGTGGCCGCGGTGCGGCGATGATGACTCTGGTCACCGCTTCGCGGGTCAGATCGATGCGCCCCAACAGGGATTCCACGCCCCGGCGCACGAATGGACCCCAGGCCTCGCTCCTGACCCAGCGCTCCTCGAGGGCATAATCCTGATCGTGCCCGGCAGCACGGTAGTGATCCACGAAATCGATGTTTTCGCTCACGCTGCCAAGATACTCGGCAAGTTCGGCGCCATTGCCCACCAGGAGGGCCGCCGCACCGTCACCGTAAGCAGATTCCTGCGCGCTGCCAGGTCGCGTCGTGCGACGGTCAGCCGCGATCAGCAAGGCCGCCTCCGACGTGCTTTCCAATTGCGCGACCAGAGCGCTGACTGCCGCGCGCTGCGAACCTCCCGCATCCTGGGTGCGCAATGACGCCGGCAGTCCCAGAGCCTCGGCGGCGATGCCGACATTGCTGCGGTCCAGAAACGGATGCGTGGTGGATGCGAACGTCAGGGAATCGATGCCAGATTCGGCCGACAAGACCACACGCCCGGCCTCGACGGCCATCGTCAAAGCGTCCTCGTCCCAGTTGCCGTAGGCACGTTCGCCGCGCCCCGCGTCTGTCTGCGAGCGCCAGGCGAGCGCTTCGCCTATCGCGCGCCTCGACATGCGGCGGCGCGGCAGGTAGACACCGATTGCGCTGATGCCGCGTGTCACGGCCCCGCCACCGATTCGCGGACGAAGGGAGCGAGCACGGGGGTCACGCGCAGGGACTCGGGCACGTTCTCAACCCCGATGCGTCTGTCCAGTTCTTCGTGCCAGTGATAAATGCGACGCTCCTGATAGCTCAGGGTCACGCCCATGTAGGCAGGCGATTCCACGGAAGTCTGAATGAATTCCGCAAACTGCGTGTCCTCGTAGAGGATGCGCTCGAAGTTCGAAATGCGGGTTGGCCACAACGGGTGCAGCTCACCGCCACCCCAGTCTGGCGCAAACCAAATGACCTCAATTTCCATTTCGCGAGGCCCCATAGGCCAGAACAGCAAAAACGGGATACCGCTGTCCGCAATAGGCGTGACGAGGTTTGGCCAGATGTTGTAGGACGGATTGTGCTTGGCCGTGATTTCGCTGGCGCTCGGAACTTTGAACATTCCTTTCACGCCCGGATCTTCCCAGTCGGGCCGACGGTTCGGCGTCACCATCAGGGAATGACCACGCGGCCACAACGTGATCGTGGTGCCACGATAGTCAAGAAACCTGTCCACCGTATTCTGGTGGATCGATTTCAGGTGATACACCTCAAGGAACGCATCGAGCAGAACCTTGACATTGCATTTGACGTGATAGGACTTCTTGTGGACGAAACGCGTCGACCCGATGTCGATGTCAGCCATGTGCGAAGGAATCTCGCCCAGCGTCTCGACAAACGACGCCGCGCTCGGGTCTGCATTGATGAAGATCCAGTTGCCGTAACGCTCGCAGGCAATCGCCTTGAGGGGGTGACAGGAGGGGTCAAAATCGCGGAAGTCACGCTTGTCACGCAGATTGACCAGACGACCGTCGAGCGCATACGTCCAGCCGTGGTAAGGACATGAGAACCCTTCGGCCTTGCCGGCCTCATCCTTCACAAGGGGGGCACCACGGTGACTGCAGGTGTTGTAAAAGGCCCGCACGACGCCATC
>CAXBRZ010000261.1:0-4272 GCA_963978075.1 uncultured bacterium
GCCCCTGCACCTCGGAGAGGATTTCGGTCTCGCGCGTGTGGCGCTCGCGACCCTTCTCGATGGCGGCTTCCGCCGAACGCAGGTGCGTGAGCGCCGCCTCGAAGGCGAGTTCCGCGGCGGTGACGGCGGCGGTGCGGGTGCCCGACTCGCTGTCCAGATCCCTGAGGCGCAGGGCGAGGAGTTCTGCCTTGAGCTTGCGCTCTTCTTCCTTGAGGCCCTGGTAGCGACGTGCCGTGACGGCCTGGCGCTGCAGGTGCTTCAGCTGTTTGTCGAGTTCCTCGCGGATGTCGTTCAGGCGGTCGAGGTTCTCGCGCGTGTGGGCGATGCGGCTCTCGGTCTCCTTGCGGCGCTCCTTGTACTTGGAGATGCCGGCGGCCTCCTCGAGGAAGGCGCGCAAATCGTCGGGCTTGGCTTCGATCAGGCGCGAGATCATGCCCTGCTCGATGATCGCGTAGGAGCGGCTGCCGAGGCCCGTCCCCAAGAAGAGCTGCGTGATGTCCTTGCGCCGGCACTTCGAGCCGTTGATGAAGTAGGTCGACTGGCCGTCGCGCGAGACCTGCCGCTTCAAGGACACTTCCGCGTAGGCGGCATAGGGCCCCGCGAGCGCGCCGTCGCTGTTGTCAAAGACGAGTTCGACGGAGGCGGTGCCCACGGGCTTGCGGCCCGCGGCACCGGAGAAGATGACGTCGGTCATGTCGTTGCCGCGCAGGTGCTTGGCGGAGATCTCGCCCATGACCCAGCGCACCGCGTCGATGACGTTCGACTTGCCGCAGCCGTTCGGACCCACGACGCCGGTCAGGTTGGCCGGCAGATGGACAGTGGTCGGATCCACGAAAGACTTGAATCCGGCGAGCTTCAACTTCGATAAGCGCATGCAAGACCTTGATTTTTATGCGACCCGCCCTCAGATCGTGTGAACGACGGCGGAAAATGGGTCAAAACCGTGACAACGCCGTCTAGTGTAGAGTACGCGCCCCTTTCCTGCGACCCGTTGACAGGCACCCGTATGGTCGATCGCAACATCACCCTTCCGCAGAGTCACGTCGAGACCTTCCCGAACCCGAACCCAGGCCGGGACTTCGTGATCCGCATCCGCATCCCAGAGTTCACTTGCCTGTGCCCGGTGACGGGCCAGCCGGATTTTGCGGAGATCCTGCTCGAGTACATTCCGGAAGGCGCCTGTGTGGAGCTCAAGAGCCTGAAGCTCTACACCTGGAGCTTCCGCGAGCGCGGCTGCTTCCACGAGGCGGTGACGAACGAGATCGCCGACACGCTGGCTTCTGCCATGGCGCCGAGGTTCCTGCGCGTCACCGGCACCTTCAATGTCCGCGGCGGCCTTTACACGAGCGTCGTCGCCGAGCACCGCGCGCCGGGCTGGACGCCGGCGCCTGCGGTCACGCTGGCCGGCGGCTGATCGGCGTCGCCTCGGCACAAATCGCAATGCCGCCCTCACATGGGCGGTCTATACTGACCTCAGGTTCGAAGATCTGCGCTACGGAGTTCGACATGGCCCAGAAAAAGAAGCCCCAGACCCAGAAGGGGGCCGCAAAGAAGGCCGACGGCAAGAAGCCTGCCGTCAAAGCCGCCGTGAAGGCCGCCCCCAAGGCAGCCCCCAAGAAAGCCCCGGCTGCGAAGCCCAAGGCCAAGGCGCCCGCGAAACCCGTGAGCAAGGCCAAAGCAAAGACACCGGCCAAGGCGCCTGCCAAGTCGCCGGCCAAGACCGCCGCCAAGAGTGTCGTCAAGCCGGTCGCGAAACCCAAAGCCGCCGCGCCCAAGGCCGCGGTCGCAAAACCTGCCAAGCCGTCGCCCGCCAAAGTCGCCCCTGTTGCGGCGCCGAAGAAGGCTGCGACGCCCGCCAAACCCGCTGCGGTTGCCAAGCCTGCGAGCGCGAAGCCCGCCCCTGCCCCGGTCGTTCCGGTGGCAGCAGCGCCGGCCGCCGCGCCGAAGGCAGCAACCGCCCCGAAGAAGCCGGCCAAAGGGTCGGCTCCCCCGAAGGATGACGTGATACTGAAACCCGCACCGCGGCTTCCCGCCGCGCCGGTCACCGAGGGCGACGAGGAGGTCGATCACGGCCTCGCGCTATTGTCCGGTCCGCGCAATGTGAAGCCCTACCTCGCCAAGAAAGGCGAGGAGTACATGGGCAACCAGCAGCTCGAGCACTTCCGCACGATCCTCTCCAGCTGGAAGCGGGATCTCATGGAAGAAGTCGACCGCACGGTGACCCACATGAAGGACGAGGCGGCCAACCCGCCTGACCCGAATGACCGCGCGACGCTGGAGTCCGAGTTCTCGCTCGAGCTGCGCACGCGCGACCGTGAGCGCAAGCTGATCCGCAAGATCGACCAGGCGCTCGAGCGCATCGAGGACGGCTCGTACGGCTACTGCCTCGAGACCGGCGAGGAAATCGGCATCAAGCGTCTCGAGGCCCGCCCCGTGGCGACGCTCTCGATCGAGGCGCAGGAACGCCGCGAACGACGCGAGAAGCAGTACGGCGACCGCGACGACCGCTACCGTTAAGCGCGGGCGCTTCGCGCCCTCGCCGACCGGTCGCCTGCATGTGGGCTCCCTGCTCGCCGCGGTGGGCAGTTACCTCGACGCACGTCATCAGGGCGGTGAGTGGCTCGTCCGCATCGAGGACATCGACCGTGCGCGCGAGCAGCCCGGTGCCGCCGATGACATCTTGCGCACGCTCGAGGCCTACGGTCTCCACTGGGACGGCCCGGTGCTTTACCAGCACACACGCGTTGAGGCCTACCGCGAAGTCCTGAACCGTCTCATCGCCAAGGGACAGGTCTACGCCTGTGACTGCCAGCGACGCGACTATGCGCCCGAAGGCACGGGCGAAGCCCGTTACCCCGGCCGCTGTCGACACCGTCATCCTGCACCGTCAGGCGCGGTCGCATGGCGCCTGAATACCTTCGGATCCGCACCGATCGGGATTCAAGACCGGGCGCACGGGTCCTACACGCAGGACGTATCGGCGGAGGTCGGGGACTTCGTGCTCTGGCGCAAGGATGGTTACCCGGCCTACCAACTGGCGGTGGTGGTGGACGATGCGTGGCAGGGCATCACGGATGTCGTACGGGGCTTGGATCTTCTGGACAACACACCGCGTCAGCGCCTGCTGCAACAGACCCTCCACCTGCCCTCGCCCGCCACGCTGCACCTGCCACTCGTGATGGATACAAGCGGCGAGAAACTATCGAAGTCGCGTCAGGCCTTGCCCGTCGCAACCGAAGCGCGGCCGCGAATGCTCAAGGCCATCCTTGAGGCGCTCGGGCAAACGGTCCCCAAGGAACTTGCCGGCGCGCCCGTCGATGAACTGCTGGGGCATGCCATCCGGCATTGGGATGTGTCGGCTCTGAAGGGCAAGAAGATCGCCGACTTCGATTTACGCGACGGTACCTGAGACCGGCCTTCGACCCGCCTTTCAGGGAGGAGCGCCGCGCCATATGAAGGTGCCGAATTCGGCGCATTGAGAACCTGAAACAGCCACTTCAGGTCGTTGGCCGCTGATGGAATGACTCGGCTGGGAGATTGTGGCGGGCGCCATCAATACCAAGACGACGTTCGAGCCTCTGCATCGAAGTGCGTCAGTGGATGAGCGATGCGCACCAACAGTCCACGAACGATCAACGCTTCTTCTTGGGGCAAACGATGTCGTAGAGGTGCTCGCCGACAGTGTCCGGGCCGATATGAGCCCAGTCACTCGGGACGTCACTTGACAACTTGACCTTGCCCTTCTCGTAGCTGGTCACCGAGAGAACACGATAGCGACGCCCTGCACAGTCAATCGCATTCAGGCTCTGACTTTGCCTCGGGGTGGACGAGTCATTGGCCGCGATTTCAATCGCAAAACCGATGCTTTGGAAGTCGGGCGATCCATTCCCGAGATATGGCGCGACCACGCCGCCAAGGCTGCGCATACCAGCGGCAATCTTTTCTTTTGTCGCATTGCTTGGCTCTTCCCCCGCTACGACTCCGAGAATCGTTGAAACCCGATCCATAATGTCTTTGAATAACAAATCCCGAGTCCAAAACTCGATTACCCCATGATCGCGGTTGACTTGAGAGAGTGTGTCCAGAACGGAAGCCGTAAAAGCGTCTCTGTCGTCGCCGCTGGCATCAACGTTATACGCACGCCACAAGTGCTCCGCGTGTGCCGCAGGACACATGAGCAGTATCGCGATTACAGCGCGAATGAAATGACGCATCGAAACGCTCCAGTAATTTTTTACTTGTAATTTAACGACGCAAGACCCACGCGCCCAC
>CAXBRZ010000262.1:0-4261 GCA_963978075.1 uncultured bacterium
CAGCGATTCAGCCTGATGTGGCAGAAACCGCGCGACAACCTCGGGCGAAGGATAGATGATCGGATCGCGACGCAGTTCCAGCGGAACCAGCGCCTCGCTCGCGAGGTTCCCAGTCGGATATTTCCGAAATTCAGTAAATCCTGCCGCAACGTCAGCGCGCAGCAGGAAATTGATGAAGCGATGGGCATTCTCGGGGTGCGGCGCGTCGACCGGTATCGCGAGCATGTCGAAGGACCTCAGTGCCCCTTCCTTGGGAACCGCGAATGCTATGTCCACGCCTTTGCCTGCTTCCAGAGCCCGATCACGTGCCTGCAGGGTATCTCCACTCCAGGCAAGGGAGAGACAGATCTCGCCATTTGCCAGATCATTGATGTACTGGGAGCTGTGGAAATAACGCACGCTGGGGCGGATACCCATCAGCAGTGCCTCGGCTTTTGCCAGGTCATCAAGTGCTTCCGAGGCCGTGTCGATGCCAAGGGCGATCTTGGCCGAGAAAAAGACCTCCGCTTCCTGATCCAGCAGCGTCAGTCCGCACGCCTTGAGCTTGGCCGCGTTCCTCGGATCAAACAGCACCGTCCAACTGTCGACCGGCACATCCCCCAGCGCCGCGCGGACCTTCTGGACGTTGTAGCCGATCCCCGTGATGACACTGGTGTAGGGAACACCATACCGATTGATCGGATCCAAAAATTCCAGATACTGGATGACGCGGGGGTCGATATTCTTAAGGTTGGGCAACCAGTCGGGATTCAGCGGCCGAAGTACGCCAGCCTTGGCCTGTCGCTGCAGGAAATAGTCCGTCGGTACAACGACGTCGTAGCCGGTATGGCCGGTCAGCAACTTGGTCTCAAGAACCTCGTTGCTGTCAAAGACGTCGTAATTGACCTTGATGCCCGTCTCGCTCTCAAAAAGCGCAAGTGCGCCGGGCGCAACGTAGTCGGTCCAGTTGTAAACATTGACGACCGCAGTTTCCGACTTGGCCGAAGGTTGCTGGGAGGGTCGCGGTTCACGCTGGCAAGCCGACAGCCCGAGAAGGACCACTGCGAGAACTGCAAGAGGTCGACCAGACACCGCGACCGCCGTCAGACGTTCAGCAGGAGGTGCTCGCGCTCCCAGGCGGAGATGACCTCAAGGAAGGCGTCATGCTCGCATTCTTTCACCGCCGTATAGGCCCCGACGAACCGCTCGCCAAATACGTCGACGAGCGGGCGACACTCGCGGAGGAGCAACAATGCCTCCGCCAGGGTACGCGGCAACTGAAACGGCAACAGATAGGCACTCCCACTGATCGGTTCCGTAGGCTTGAGGCTTTCCACCATGCCGAGGTAGCCACAGGCTAACGAGGCCGCCATGGCCAGGTAGGGATTGGCATCCGCGCCGCCCACGCGGTTTTCGACGCGTCGCGCCGCGGGTCCGGACATCGGAACACGCAGGCCGGCCGTGCGATTGTCATAGCCCCAGTGCACGTTGATCGGGGCCATGCTGTTCGGCGTGGTCCGCCGATAGCTATTGACGTTGGGCGCGAAGAGCGACATCGCCGCCGGGAGATAGCGTTGCAGACCCGCAATGTGCGCAAAGAACAGGTTTGAAGGAGATCCGTCAGGATTGCTGAAAATGTTTTGTCGGGTCTTCGCATCCACCACACTCTGGTGCAGATGCATGGCACTGCCCGGCTCCTTCGCGTGCGGCTTGGCCATGAACGTCGCGTACATCTTGTGGCGCAACGCAGCCTCACGGGCAGTCCGTTTGAACATGAACGCCTGATCCGCGAGTGAAAGTGGATCGCCGTGCAGCAGATTGATTTCCATCTGCGCAGCGCCGGCCTCGTGGATCAGCGTATCGATCTGCAGTTCCTGTGCCTCGCAGTAGGCGTAGACATCGTCAAAGAGCGGATCAAACTCGTTCACTGCCGCGATGGAGTAGCTCTGACGGCCGATCTCCGGTCGTCCGGAGCGGCCAATCGGTGGCTTGAGCGGGTAGTCAGAGTCGATGTTGGGTTCCACGAGGTAGAACTCAAGCTCCGGCGCAATGACCGGATCCCAGCCATGGCTCGCGTAGAGGTCGAGCACCCGGCGCAGAACGTATCGAGGAGACATCGTCACCGGCCGACCGTCGCCATAGAAACAGTCGTGAATGACCTGGGCAGTCGGCTCCGCGGCCCACGGCACCACACGGATCGTCTTGGGATCTGCCTTCAGGACGATATCGATTTCCGACGGGCTGATGGAACTGTCGTCCGCGGGATATTCACCAGTCACCGTCTGCAGGAAGATCGATTCGGGCAGGCGCATGCCCTCCTCCTCGATGTACTTTTCGGACGGCACGACCTTGCCGCGCGCCACCCCTGCGAGGTCAGGAATGATCGCTTCGACCTCCTGGATGCCGTGTTCTTTGAGGAACTGTCGAACGGGACTCGTCGTCATGCTGCACCTGTTTGCACGTAGGCAGTCTCTTTGGACCGCGCGTAGGCCCGGGCGGCGTCACCGAACGCCTGAAAGAGGGCCGTTGAAAAATCGTTCTCCGTGGACTTCCACTCGGGGTGCCACTGCACCGCCACGGCAAATCCTGCGGCATGTTCCACCCTGACAGCCTCTATAAGGCCGTCGGGTGCCGTGCCCTCGACCAGCAACCCGCCACCCAGGCGATCGATGCCCTGCTGGTGCAGGGAGTTCACCTCGATGCTGCTCTGCCCGCTCAGGCGCGCCAAATAACCGTTGGGTGCCAGAGAAACCGGATGTGCCGGGCCATACTGTTCATCCAGCGCCCGATCGGGATCTTCCCGATGGTCCTGATGGCGGCCCGTCTCCTGGACTCGTTGGTGCAGGGTGCCACCGTAGGCAACGTTCAATTCCTGGAAACCTCGGCAGATCGCGAGCAGCGGCATGCCAAGGCCCACAATCTCCGGAATCAGTGGCAATGTCGTTTCGTCGCGGTGGGGGTCATGCCAAGTCCCCGGTGCACTCGGCTCGCCGTCGTAATGGCGCGGCTCGACATTCGAGGGACTACCGGTCAGCAGGATGCCGTCGCAGCGCGCCAGAATCGCCAAGCGCTCAGAGTGAGACCCGAGCGAGGGGACGATCACCGGGATGCAGCCAGCCGAATCTCGGACCGCGGCAAGGTACTTCTCACCGACACAATGAAACCAGTGACTGCCGAGCAGTCGCCGGTCGGCTGGTATTCCAATGATGGGGGTGCGCGCTGACATGGCTATTTTCTGAGACGGCCGAATCACTTACGTTCATCGCCGAGACCGCCATTTAACCACAGCGACCCCGTTTTCGTCCTGAGCCGCCCGGTTCCCAGCCACATCCCGGCGCTGTCGGCCCGGTTGCCCTGATGGCCCCCGCCGGACCCGAAAGTTCGGCTAATTTTGGAAAATTATTTAATTAAAACAGTGAGTTAAAATGCGATGAAGGCGTCATCCGGCGGGCTTGGGGCGCAACAGAAAACAGCGGTGAATGCGCGGGTTGCGCTCGTAATCTTTGGGGACCGTTGCTCGGGAGATATCCTCTACGGTCGCCATGGCCGTGACCGTCTCGTCCATGTCAAAGCGCGTGAAATTGGTCGAGAAGACGAGCGTTCCACCGGGACTCACCAGCCGAAGTGCCGCCGCCAACAGCGCCACATGATCCCGCTGCACATCGAGGGTCTCCTGCATCCGCTTGGAATTGGAAAACGTCGGCGGGTCGAGGAACACGAGATCCCATCCACCAGCTGGCGCCGTCCGCATCCATTCGAGCGCATCCGCCTGAATAAGGACGTGCTCACGCCCGCGGAAACCGTTGAGGTCAAGGTTCCTTCGCGCCCAGTCCAGATAGGTCCGTGACATGTCGACCGTCGTGGTCGACACGGCACCACCGGCAGCTGCGTAGACCGTCGCGCTGCCCGTGTAGGCGAACAGATTGAGAAACCGACGACCCTGCGCCAGATCACGGACGCGGGCACGGGTCATCCTGTGATCAAGAAAGAGTCCCGTATCAAGGTAATCATCAAAATTGACCAGAAAGCGCAACCCGCTCTCTGAAACCTCGTGGAACACTTCTTCACTGGCAAGCTTCGTGTATTGGTCGGCACCCTTGCGACGGCGCCGCGTCCTGAACCAGATGTGGTCATCCTTGAGCCCAAGCACCTCGGGCAATACCGAGACCGCCTCTGCCCGCCGCTGCCGGACCCGATCCTCCGCCACCGACGCAGGCGCCGCATATTCCTGCACAAAGGCAAATCTCTCAGCCACCGCATCAGACGTGCCATACAAGTCGAT
>CAXBRZ010000263.1:0-4249 GCA_963978075.1 uncultured bacterium
TGGCACACCAGAGCGCGGATGCGCGGACGGACCTGTCCTATGGCGCGACCAATCCGGTGGGCGCCGTGCTCTTTCACCTGCGCGAGGACCTCACCGCCTATGCCTCCTACGGCCGCGGTTTCGAGACGCCGACCCTGAACGATCTGGCTTACCGCTCGACCAATGGAGCGGTCACCGGACTCAACACCGCTTTGAAGCCGGCGCGCAGCGACAACCGCGAGGTGGGCCTCAAGTATGCGCATGCGGACTGGAGAGCGACGCTGGCCGCGTTCGACATCCACAACGAGAACGAACTCGCCGTGCAGGCGAATTCAGGCGGACGCTCGGTCTACGAGAACATCGGCCCGACCCGCCGCCGTGGCACGGAACTTTCGCTGACGCTGCCCGTGGCCCGTCATCTGAGTGCGACGCTTGCGGGCACGCTGATCGATGCGCGCACCGAGGCTGATTACCGGGCCTGCGCGGGCATTCCCTGCGTGCCGGTCACCGTCCAGGCCGGCAGCCGGCTGCCGGCGGTGCCGAAGCAGTCGCTCTACGCAGGTCTTGCCTGGCGGCCGGTCGAGGCGCTGACCCTGACCGTCGAGGGGATCGGTCGTTCGCGGATGTTTGCCGATGACCGCAATCTCGCGCAGGTGGCCGGCTACGGGGCGTTCAACGTGCGGGCCGACTGGACGAATGATTTCCGCTGGGGACGACTGTCGCAGACGCTGCGCGTCGACAACCTCGCCGACCATCGCTACGTCGGTTCGGTCATCGTCAACGAATCCAACGGTCGTTACTACGAGCCCTCGCCGGGTCGTACGGCGCTGTACCTGCTTTCGGTCGCACTGCGTTGAGCGCGGTCAGGGCAGTCTGAACGGCAGGACCGCACGTTCGTCGGCAGGCACCTGTAGAGGATGGTCCACAGGCGGATATGCGCGCTGATGACAGTCTCGTCGCTCGCAGATACGGCAACTGATGCCGATGGGTACGGGCTCTATGGAGGCCGAGACCGCGTCCGCATAGACGACCTCGGCGGCATGGGATAGTTCACATCCGAAGCCGATGGCGAAATGGCGGTTCGGTACGCTAAACGAGCCCGAGCGCTTGATGATGCTACGTGCCATGCACAGGTAGCGAACCGAATCGGGCATCTGCGCGACCTGTACAAGGATGCGTCCGGGGTGCGAGAAGGCCTCATGCACGTTCCAAAGCGGACAGGCACTCCCAAATCGAGCGAACTGAAAGCGCGTGGAACTGTGACGCTTGGTGATGTTCCCGGCCTGGTCCACCCGCACGAAGTAGAAAGGGATGCCGCGCGCGCCTGGGCGCTGCAGGGTCGATAGTCGATGGCAGATTTGCTCAAAGCTCGCGCGGTAGCGCCGTTGCAACTGTTCGACATCGTGCCGCAACAGTCGTGCGGTGCGGGCAAAGTCCGAATACGGAAACAGCAGTGCGCCGGCGGCATAGTTTTCGCAGGCCAGCCGCCCGATCGCACGGGCTTCCTCGGTCCGGAACTGCGCGGCGCTCACGGTGTGGTCGATCTGCGCGCGTAGCGCAAGTCGAGCCAACACCACGCCGAGCTGGAAAAGACGTGTCGGTTCGTTCAGTTCCGCCGCGATCCTCAACGTGCGTTCCCGATCGTCATAGCGCCACCAGATCCGTTCGGTGACCTCTGTTTCCGAGCGGACGCTGACTCCGAATCTCGCCCGGAGCGCCTGTTCGAGCAGCGGCGCGGGACCTGCGTCGGCACGAATGCCGATCGACTCGGCGAGTTCCTCCGCGGCCTGGTCGAGTTCGTCGACGTAGTTGTCACGGTAGTGGAAAAAGTCCCGTACCTCTTCGTACGGCAAGGGCAGGCCCGAGGCGCCCGACGGGGTTCCACCCAGACGGTCGCCGAGTTCGTTGATCCTCCCCTGCAGGCGGCGGTAAGCCGCATGAAGGCTGAGGAATTGATGGGCCAGGTGGGGAGTGGTGCTGGCGGCGAGTCGTAGTTCCGCCATCGGCGGTGCCGTGACGGCGGCCGGGAGGTCCGCGCTTGCCTCGCGCAAGTCCGCGATCAGGCGGCTTTGCTCGTCCACGTCAAATTCGGACGGGTCCAGCTGATAGGCCCTTGCGAGTGCCACCAGCACGCTGGCGCTCGCGGGGCGGTGGTTGTTTTCCAGTTGGGACAGGTAGCTCGTGGAGAGGCCCAGCCTATCGGCGCCCGCCTCCAACGACAGCTGATGGCTCTCGCGCAGCAAGCGCAGCCGCGGACCGATGAACAGCTTGCGTCTCATACTTTGCAACTTTGCAATTGGCGAGGGAAGTGTCGCCATTATCTCGCAAGAAAATTCTGCCGGAAACAATGGCTGGTGGCAAAATTGGCAAACTTGCAAAGCCAATGCGCCCCGTTCCCTGGGGTCAATCGGAGTAGTCTTCATGACGTTATCGGCCGGCGAACGGTTGTGGGCTGCGGTTGCCGCTGAAAAGCCGCTGCAGGTGGTGGGGGCGGTCAATGCCTACAGCGCGCTTTTGGCCGAGAGGGCCGGCTTTCGGGCGCTGTACCTGTCGGGAGCCGGCGTCGCCAACGCCTCCTTCGGCCTGCCGGACCTTGGGATCACCTCGCTGAACGATGTCTGCGAGGATGTGCGGCGCATCACCGCCGCGACCGATCTGCCGCTGCTGGTCGATGCCGACACCGGCTGGGGTGCCGCGTTCAACATCGCCCGCACGACCCACGACCTTATCCGCTCGGGGGCCGCCGGCATGCACCTTGAAGACCAGGTGCAAGCGAAGCGCTGCGGGCACCGGCCCGGCAAGGCCTTGGTGCCTTGCAGTGAGATGGTGGACCGCATCAAGGCGGCCGTGGACGGCCGGACAGATCGTCACTTTGTCATCATGGCGCGCACTGATGCGCATGCCGTGGAAGGTCAGTCGGCGGCTGTCGAGCGGGCGCTGGCCTATGTGGAGGCCGGTGCCGACATGATCTTCGCCGAAGCGCTCGCGACGCTGGAGGAGTATCGCGAGTTCACGGCCAAGGTCCCTGTGCCGGTGCTCGCCAACATCACGGAGTTCGGCAAGACGCCGCTCTATACGGTGGAGGAGCTTGCCTCCGTCGGCATCGCACTCGCGCTCTATCCGCTGTCCGCCTTCCGCGCCATGGCCAAGGCGGCCGAGGCGGTCTACGGCACCCTGCGCCGCGAAGGAACCCAGAAGGCCGTGCTCGACGCGATGCAGACGCGCACCGAACTCTACGAGGTGCTGGGTTACCACGAGTACGAGCAGAAGCTCGACGCCCTGTTCCGCAACTGATACCGATTCATCGATCGCGAGGTTCCATCGTGACTTCCACCCAAGACAGCGCCGGGGCGACCCCGGCCCCCAAGGCCAAAAAGTCGGTTGCCCTCTCGGGCGTGCCTGCAGGCAATACCGCCCTGTGTACCGTCGGGCGCTCGGGCAATGACCTGCATTACCGTGGCTACGACATTCTTGAGACCGCCGCGGCCGCCGAGTTCGAGGAGATCGCCCACCTGCTGGTTCACGGCCATTTGCCCAGTGCAACGGAACTTGCGGCCTACAAGGCCAAGCTTCGTGCCTTGCGCGGCCTGCCGCAGGTGGTCCGCGATGTGCTCGACGCGCTGCCGGCGAGCGCCCATCCGATGGATGTGTTGCGGACCGGTGTCTCGGCCCTCGGTTGCGCGCTGCCGGAGAAGGAGGACCACGCGGCCGCCGGTGCGCGTGACATCGCGGACCGGCTGATCGCGTCGCTCGGCTCGATGCTCTGCTACTGGTATCACGGCAGTCACAACGGCCGGATCATTGATGTCGAGACCGAGGACGACTCGATCGGCGGACACTTTCTCACGCTGCTGCACGGCAGGACCCCGAGTGACGAGTGGGTGCGCGCCATGCACACCTCGCTGAACCTGTATGCCGAGCACGAATACAACGCGAGCACCTTTACCGCGCGTGTCATTGCCGGCACGGGCTCGGACGTCTATTCGGCCGTGTCAGGCGCGATCGGCGCCTTGCGCGGCCCCAAGCACGGCGGGGCGAACGAGGTCGCCTTCGACATCCAGAAACGCTACCGGGATCCGGACGAGGCCGAGGCGGACATCCGCCGGCGGGTCGCGAACAAGGAGGTCGTGATCGGCTTTGGACACCCCGTGTACACCATCGGCGATCCGCGCAACGAGGTCATCAAGTCGGTGGCCCGCGGACTTGCCACCCGAGCCGGCGACCTGCGGATGTTCGACATCGCGGCACGACTTGAATCCGTCATGTGGGA
>CAXBRZ010000264.1:0-4241 GCA_963978075.1 uncultured bacterium
CGGTGGGTGTAACTGAATATGGCAGTGCCGCCGCGACCGGTTTCCTGCCGGACCGCCACAATCGGATCCTCATCAAAAGGATCGCGGCCCGCCAAGAGCGAGGTGTGCCAGGCAATCTCCTCGGCGGTATGACGCAGGAAGTAGGCGCCGCTCAGGTCCTTCCATACGCGCGAGATTTCGGCCGCCGGCACACCATCACGTGCCAGGATCTCGCGTGCTTCTGTCTGCGTCTCAGCAATCAGTTCCGCCTCGCCCAGCGGGCTTTCAAGGCCGCGCCGAAGGGCTCGTTGGGTCCGCTCGAAGAATTCCTCGAACAGCGAGGCCTTCCAGGCGTTCCACAATTTGGGATTCGTGCCACGCACGTCTGCGATGGTCAGGACGTAGAGATAGTCAAGGTGCGTGCTGTCACCGACACGGCGCGCGAATTCATTGACGACTTCCGGATCCGTGATGTCTTTTTTCTGTGCCGTGACCGACAGCAGCAGGTGATGGCGGACGAGCCAGGCCACGAGGCGGGCATCGTAGCGGGACAGGCCCTGTTCAAGGCAGAACGCCTCGGCATCGACGGCACCGAGTTCCGAGTGATCGCCACCGCGCCCCTTGGCAATGTCGTGGAACAAGGCGGCGAGGTAGGCGAGTTCCGGTCGCGGCAGCGAGCGGAAAACCGCCGACAGTTTTGGCAACTCGTGGTCAAAACGGGTCTGCGACAGGCGGCGCAGGTTGCGCAGCACGAACAGGGTGTGGGCATCGACCGTGTAGGCGTGGAACAGGTCGTATTGCATCCGCCCGACGATGCGTCCGAAGGCCGGGATGTAACGGCCGAGGACTCCATAGAGGTTCATTCGGCGCAAGGCGCGTGAGATGCCCTGAGGCTCGCGCAGCAGGTCGATGAATATGCGGTGATGGCGCGGGTTCTGGCGGAATTCCTCGTCGATCATCCAAAGATGCTGCTGCAGGCTGCGGATGGTTTCGGCGCGAACACCTTTGAGACTGCCGTCCTGGCACAGCAGCTGGAACATCTCCAGCATGGCCGCAGGCTGACGCGCAAACACCTCTTCGCTCGTGACTTCCAGATAGTCATTGCGCGACTGAAAACGGGCGTTGATGGTGGTGGGTATTGTGGGTACCGGATTCAGGATGGCTTCGCTGAACAACTGCAGCAGCATTTCGTTCAACAGCGAGATATCCATCACCGTCCGGTAGTAGCGCTGCATCAGCTGTTCGACGGCCAGCGTGTACGTCGCGTCTTCGTAACCGAACTGGCGCGCAATCTTGATCTGGTGGTCGAACAGCAAGCGGTCTTCCCGCCGGCCCGTCAGGTTGTGCAGCGCAAAGCGAACTTTCCACAGGAATCCCTGCGCTGCCTTGAGTTTGCGCAACTCGGCGTCTGTGAGGAATCCGTGCACGACCAACTCGTCGAGCGTCTCGGCGCCAAAATGCCGTTTGGCGACCCAGGCAATGGTCTGGACGTCGCGCAAACCGCCGGGACTGGCCTTGACGTTGGGTTCGAGGTTGTAGGCCGTGTCGTGGAATCTCAGGTGGCGTGCCTGTTGCTCGCGCACTTTGGCTTCGTAGAACTGCGCGGCGCTCCAGATGCGATCCGGGGCCAATGCCTTTCTCATCGCGCTGAAGAGGCCCTCCGGCCCGTCCAGCAGCCGAGCCTCGAGGAGGGTGGTCGCCACCGATATATCCGCCAGGCTCTCGCTCTGGCATTCGTCGATCGTGCGGGTACTGTGACCCACCTCGAGTCCGATGTCCCAAAGGAAGGTCAGGAAGCGTTCCAGCGAGGGCTTCCAGGGCGTGTCCTCGCCCTTGGGCAGGAGGGCCATGACGTCGATGTCGGAACACGGATGCAGTTCGCCCCGTCCGTAGCCGCCGACCGCGAGCAGCGCCAGTTCATGGGTGTGTCCGCACAGGTGCAATGACCAGGCACGGGTCAGAACGAGATCGATCAGCCGTGCCCGTGCGCGGACAAGGCCCTCAACCGGTTCGTCGGCCTCAAACCGGGCGCGCAAATCCTCGTTGGCGGCCTCGATGACGGCGCGAAACGCCGCGACGGTTTGGCCGGGGGCGTCGAGGGATACGCCTGCGAGTTGCTGTGCCGCTACGCTCAGGATCGGCCAGTCGTGCCCCCCGGCCGGCGTCGGCCCGGGCGGGGGCGAGGAGATCGCGCTCACGACCCCTCCGCGTCCGCGGGGGGCGTTTCTGCGGCGCCCAGGGTCAGGATCTCGCAGCCGGTCGGCGTGACCAGCAGGGTGTGCTCCCACTGCGCCGAGAGCGAGTGGTCCTTGGTCACCACCGTCCAGCCGTCACCGAGCAGGCGCACATGACGGCCACCGGCATTGATCATGGGCTCGATCGTGAACGTCTGGCCCACTTCGAGGACCGCGCCCGTTCCGGGTTTACCATAATGAAGAATCTGGGGGTCCTCGTGGAACACCCGTCCGATCCCATGGCCGCAATACTCGCGCACCACCGAATACCCCTGACCCTCCACAAACGTCTGGATGGCGTGCCCGATATCACCCAACCTCGCCCCTGGCCTGACGACCCGGATGCCTCGGAACAGGGCCTGACGGCAGACCTCGACGATCCGCCTTGCCTGCACCGAGGGGGGGCCGACGACGAACATGCGGCTCGAGTCCCCGAACCAGCCGTTCTTGATCACCGTGACGTCGACATTGACGATGTCGCCGTTTTTGAGGCGCTTCTCGCCAGGAATCCCGTGACAGACGACGTGATTGACGGACGTGCAGATGGATTTGGGGAAGCCGTGGTAATTCAGGGGCGCCGGAATCGCCTGCTGGACGTTGACGATATAGTCGTGACAGAGGCGGTCCAGTTCCTCGGTGGTCACACCTTGGACGACGTGGGGGCCAATCATGTCCAGAACTTCGGCCGTCAGGCGGCCGGCGAGGCGCATGGCCTCCTCTTGGGCGGGGGTCTTGAGGCTCACGGGCGGGCAGGGGGCTCGGCGGGTTGATGGCCAACGGTCAGGAAGCCCTAAACCGTTGTTTGCACGGGGCGAGCATGGTATAAAGCGCGGCGTTTTTTGGCAATCAAATCCACACGCGTTACCGGTTCCAGCCTGCGGGCGGGATCCAACCGGACGGTCGGGTGTCGGTCGGCCCGCTCCACGAGCCTCGTGGAGCCCCCGAGCGACTGCCGGACGGGGTGCGCGGAGGACCTAACCCGGGAGAGTTGTAGTCATGTCCGTATCGATGCGTCAGATGTTGGAAGCCGGTGTCCACTTTGGTCACCAGACGCGCTTCTGGAACCCGAAAATGGCACCTTACATTTTCGGCGAGCGCAACAAGATTCATATCATCAACCTTGAGAAGACCCAGCCGATGTTTGCGGAGGCTGCGGCGTTCATCAAGGGTGTGGCGGCCGATGGTGGCCGCGTGCTGTTCGTCGGCACGAAGCGCTCCGCCCGCGAGGCGATGCAGCGCGAGGCCGACCGTTGCGGCATGCCCTACGTCAACCAGCGCTGGCTCGGTGGCATGCTCACCAACTTCAAGACCATTCGCCAGTCCATCAAGCGTCTGATGGAACTTGAGGACCTGTCGGTGACGGGTGCCCTGGACCGTCGCGGCAAGAAAGAAGCGCAGGTCATGCGGCGCGAGATGGAAAAGCTCAACCGTAGCCTTGGCGGCATCAAGAACATGGGCGCCCTGCCGGACGTTCTGTTCATCGTCGACGTCGGCCACGAGTCGATCGCGATCCAGGAAGCCAACAAGCTCGGGATTCCGGTCGTGGCGGTGGTGGATACCAACAGTTCGCCGGCGGGTGTGGACTACATCATCCCGGGGAACGACGACGCGATGCGCGCCATCAACCTGTACGCGGGCGCGGTGGCGGAAGCCGTGATCGACGGCCGTGCGGCAGTGCCTTCGGTTCCGGCAGGCGAGGACGACTTCGTCGAACTGGACGACGCCGGCAACCCGCGTCGCAAGTCGGCGGGTCGTCGCCGTCCGGCATCGAATGCATCGGTGCGCAGCAAAAAAGGTCCGGCACGCGCCGAGGCTGTGGCTGACGCGGACGAGTCCGCGGACGTGGCGAGCGACGATGCGGCGGAGTAAGAGAACAAGATGAACATTACGGCAGACAGCGTTAAGCAGCTCCGCGAGCGTACCGGCGCGGGCATGATGGAATGCAAGAAGGCCCTCGTTGAGGCCAATGGCGACCTCGAGGCCGCCGCCGAAATCATGCGCAAGTCGGGCCTGGCGAAGGCGGACAAG
>CAXBRZ010000265.1:0-4241 GCA_963978075.1 uncultured bacterium
GACTGCCGCTTGATGTGGTGATCCTGCCGTGAACGCGACGGCCGCCGCGATTGCGGTGCATGGCCTGACCAAGCGCTTTGACGGCCGAACCGTGGTGGATCAGGTCGACCTCAGCGTGCGCCGTGGAGAAATCTACGGGTTTCTGGGACCGAACGGCAGCGGCAAGACCACCTTCATCCGCATGCTCTGCGGCCTGCTGACGCCGGACGCGGGTGAAGGCACGTGCCTTGGTCATGACGTGCGGCGCGAGTCTGCAGCGATCAAGCGCGAGGTGGGCTACATGACCCAGCGCTTCTCGCTGTGGGAGGACCTGACCGTCAGCGAGAACCTCGACTTCATCGCGCGGATGTACGGTGTCAGCCGGCGCGCCGACAGAGTCCACGAGACGATTCTCCGATACGGCCTCAGCGGGCGCGAAAAACAACTGGCCGGCACGCTGTCCGGCGGCTGGAAGCAGCGCCTCGCGCTCGCCGCCTGCCTGTTGCACCGGCCTCGCCTGCTGCTTTTGGACGAGCCGACCGCTGGCGTGGATCCGACAGCGCGGCGGGAATTTTGGGAAGAACTGCACGATCTGGCCGAAAGCGGCGTGACGGTGCTCGTCTCGACGCATTACATGGACGAGGCCGAGCGTTGCCACCGTCTCGCCTACCTCGCGTATGGCCGACTGCTGGCGCATGGAACGGCAGACGACATCATCCGCACCGCAGGGATCACCACCTACCTCGTACACGGCGCGACCGCAGAAGCGCGCGCGGTGCTCGCCAACGCCAATGGCGTCGGCCATCTCGCCAGTTTCGGCAACACCCTGCATGTCAGCGGCACCGATGCCGGTGCGCTACGGGAGACCGTCGGCGCCGTCACGAGAGCCCATGGCCTTGAGGCAACGCCGTGCGAAACCACTCTTGAAGATGCCTTCCTGCAACTGATGCAGCGCAGTCGGCGCCGGGAACCTTCATGAGGGCTGCGCTGGGTCGACTGCTCGGCATTGCCAACAAGGAACTGACGCAACTGCGCCGGGACCGCCTGACGTTTGGCATGATCATCGGCATCCCCCTCGCGCAGCTGTTCCTGTTCGGTTTTGCGATCAACTCCGAACCACGCCACCTGCCCACTGCTGTCGTCATGGCAGACCCCGGCCCGGCCGCACGGGCCTTCGTCGCGGCGCTGCGAGCGTCTTCGTATTTCGACATCCAGGGCGAGGTGGATGAGTCCACTGCGAGCCGTCTGCTTCGCCAGGGCGATGTACAGTTTGTCGTCACCTTCCCTGCTGGGTTCCATCGTGATCTGGTGCGCGGACGCCGTCCGGTGCTCTTGATCGAGGCCGACGCTACCGATCCGTCCACCGTGGGCAGTGCGCTGACGGTCCTGCAAGGGGTGCCGCCCAGCGAGATTCTGCGCGGCATGCCCGTCAGCGCATCGCATGACGTCGCAACACCGTATGAGACGCGCGTGCTGCGCCACTTCAATCCCGATGTGATCACGAGCTACAACATCGTCCCGGGACTCCTTGGCGTGATCCTGACCATGACGATGGTTCTCATGACCGGACTTGCGATGACCCGCGAACGTGAGCGCGGCACCTTCGAGAACCTGCTCGCGACTCCGGCGACTCCGCTTGAGGTCATGGCCGGCAAGATCCTGCCCTACATCGCCATCGGACTCGTGCAAGTCACCCTGATCCTCATCGCCGCACGTCAGGTGTTCGCTGTACCGATCGTCGGCAGCCTCGTGCTCCTCTACGCCGTCGTATTGATCTTCATCGCCACGACCCTCACGCTGGGCATGACCTTCAGTTCGATGGCCCGCAATCAGTTGCAGGCGATGCAGATGACGTTTTTCTACTTCCTGCCCTCGATCCTGCTGTCCGGGTTCATGTTCCCCTTCCGCGGCATGCCCGTCTGGGCCCAATGGGTAGGCAACGTGCTACCCCTGACGCATTTCCTCGTGCTGGTGCGGGGCATCCTGCTCAAGGGCGCAGGAGCCGCCGACCTGTGGCCACACGTCTGGCCCCTGCTGGCGTTCATGGCCGCGGTGCTCACGCTCGGTCTGAGGACCTACCGGCGCACCCTGGACTGAGCCCGGAACCCAGCCGCCAGGCAGGACAGACACTGTACATTTTTGCAATTTTGGGCTTGTACAGGTTGTTTTGGAGTGAAATACAGGTTTTGAACGACTGAAAAAGAGAAATTTACTGTACGAAAGTTGTATTTCTTGAAAAATCGTGTTTCAATACATCTACAGGGGCGTCGCAGACGTCGGCTTGGAACTCCCCCCCTCCCCCCTGTTTCCATGGACCGGACGAACGGTCTCCCGACGCGACGCCCCTGGTTTTTAAATCTCCCCGGACCTGCCCCAAGCGCTGACCCTCCCCGTGGTGTCAGGTAACCTTCGTCGCCTGAATCCGACGGCTGCCGAGGTCCGTATGCGTCTCCTATCGATTGCCCTCTTCATGCTGCCCGCTGCACTGGCCAGCGCCCGCGCTCCGACCGTGGTCAGCGAACTGCCGCGTAACGTGAAGCCGTCCGCGTACCGCATCACGGTGACACCCGACGCGCCGGCGCTACGCTTCACCGGCCACGTGAGCCTTGATGTGAAGGTGCTGCAACCGACCCGTTCGGTGGTCCTGCAGGGACATGAACTGACCATACAGAGTGCGACCTGGCACGATGCCGCGGGACACACCCAAGCGCTGACAAGCACCACCGACAGTGCACGGGACACACTCACCTTCGCCGCCGCTCACACGCTCCCGCGCGGCGCGGGCACGCTTGAGATCGACTACAGCGGCGTCATCGGCACGCAGGCGGCGGGATTCTTTGCGCTGGACTACACGACCGACAGCGGCGCCAAGGAGCGCGCGCTCTACACTCAGTTTGAAAGCCACGACGCGCGGCGCTTCGTGCCGAGCTTTGACGAGCCGGCCTATCGCACGCCATTCACGCTCGACGTCATTGCAGCCCCCGGACGCATGGTGGTCTCCAACCTGCCAGCCGAGCGGACAACGACCGAAGCGGATGGCCGGGTCCGGTGGCATTTCCCGGCTACACCTCCGATGTCGACGTACCTCCTGTTCCTCGGCGTCGGTGACTTCGAACGTACACGCGTCGCGGTGGCGGATGATCGTCTTGAAGCCGGCATCGTCACGCGCCGGGGCGTGGTGCAGCAGGGCGAGTTCGCCCTGAAAGGATCGCGCGAGGTCATCCGCGATTACGAGCGCTGGTTCGACAAACCCTTCCCCCTACCCAAACTCGACAACATCGCAGCACCCGGGCGGAGCCAGTTCTTTGGCGCGATGGAGAACTGGGGCGCCATCTTCACGTTCGAACATGCCCTGCTGGTCGATCCTGCGCTGGCGACGCCTGCCGACCGCCAGCGCATCTTTGAAATCGCGGCCCATGAGATCGCCCACCAGTGGTTCTATGGCCTGCTTGGTTCGAACGAGACGCGCGAAGCCTTCATGGACGAAGGCTTCACCACCTACGTCACCACCCGCATCGTCGAAAAACTGTATGGCGCGGAGTTCGCGCAGATGCAGCAGCAGGTGGAGCAGGAGCAGGCATTGGCGTCGCTGGCCAGCATCCCTGCGGCCAAGCAGGCCCTGGCCACGCGCGGCCCGGACACCGATCCATCGGTCTACGCCGACGGCAGCCTGATTTATCCGAAGGGCGCATGGTTCCTGCACACGCTGGAGCAGCGCGCCGGCCGCGAATTGTTCGATCCATTCCTGCGCGGCTGGTTTGATTCGCACGCGTTCCAGTCGGCCACCACCGACGAATTTGTCGCCTACCTGAAGAAAAACCTGCTGGACGCGCATCCGGAATTCATGTCGGCCACCGAGCTCGATGAATGGCTGTACGCACCGGGCATTCCAGCCACCGCCAAGCGCGAAGCCTCGCCGCGTTTCCTCGCGGTGGACGAGCAGCGCACCGCATGGCTGAAGGGCGAACTGCCGACCGCGCAGCTGAACGGCAAGAACTGGGTCGCGCTGGAGTGGATGCACTTCCTGAACGACATCGACGGCAAGGCCAACGCCGCGCAGATGCAGGAGCTGGACCAGACCTTCGGCCTGGGCAAGAGTGGCAACAACGAAATCGCCTACCGCTTCTACCTGTCGTCGGTGAAGGCCGGCTACAACGTGCGCGAACCGCTGGAGAAATTCCTGATGAGCGTCGGCCGCCGCCTGTACGCGTTCGTCGCGGCCGAGGCCACGCGCCGCGCGGCACGCTTCATCGATCTCTTCT
>CAXBRZ010000266.1:0-4206 GCA_963978075.1 uncultured bacterium
ACTCTCATCAGTCGGAAGGCCCCGGAGCCGAGCTTTGAGCCGTGTGCCGAGCAAAGCGTTCGAGCACTACGCCGGACTACGGACTGGAGGCCCTGCGTACCAACGAAGAGTTTCTGCAGACTTCATAACGGAGTGGGAAGGCGCCGGAGCGCGTGTTCGAGCCATCGTGCCGGACGCGTTCAAGCCGGAGCTGGTACCCGGCCAGGCGGGAACCGGATCTTACACCCGAGCTATATCAAGCTGGGCAGGGATCTGGATCACGCCGAGACCGCCGCCATGCCATCGTGCTGGCGTGATGACCGGACCGTATCAGCGCACCAGACGGGCTCCGGTCGATGCGCAGTGGGAGGGCGGCCGCTCCGGCGCGGGGCCCAGCGGCCGCAGTTGCGCCGACTCCGGATCCCAGACGTAGTAGGACAGGTGATTGAGCCCGTCACCTTCATCAATCCCGATACGCAGCAGGCGACTGTCACGCCGGTAGGCGATGCGCTCCGGGCATACGGTCAATCCCGAGCTACTTCCCTGCAATGGCACGGGCGTGACGCGGCCCGTCTCAAGGTCGAGGATGCGCGCGGCGCGGCAGCCGACTCCACAAGGGAGCTCGACAACCGCAGCGCGGCCCGCGAAATTGATACGTCCCGAGCGCAGCGCTTCCGTCAGGCGGGCGCGCGCGGCCGGCGTTTCGTCGGCGCCCGTCAGCCGTGTCGCCTGCGAACGCTTCAGGGGCACCCCTGGGTATTCGAAAAAGCGCGGGGCACCCCCCGACGGGTCGGGTTCGTCGGCCCCGGGCGGCTGATGAAGGACGTGATCCAGCGTGGCTGCCTCTGCCTCCTCGATGCGCCAGTCGTTGATGTCGACGCTGACCGCCTGGCCGTCCGCGACCGTAATCCAGCGCAGCGCATGCGAGGCGCAACCGCCCGCAGCCTGCGCAAGGCTGCACTGTGTATGACCGGCATAGACCAAGGGGACGCCTGGGTCCGCCGGAGTGGCGAAAAGCCGGTACCGCCCGGGTGGCACCTCGAAACGGACCACCGGCTGGGACGGTCCACCCACCGCGGCGACCAGCCGTCCGCTGGTCGACCAGGCATATACCCGCAATGGAGGAAGCGTGCCCGTCGGCGAGGACAGGTGCCCTGTCAGGGAAGCCGCGAGAGCACAGAGGGGCAGAAACAGGGTGACGAACAGCGGGGTTTTCACGCAGTGACATCGCTCGAGAGTTGCCGTTCACTATGGCATCCGTCCGCTTCAGGTCAAGGTGTCAAAATGAAGAAAATGGCGACAACGCAGCGGCTGCACCGGCCGTTGGGTGACCGTGCCGTGCGCGGCCACGTGGGGTGCCGTGGCGCCCTGTTCGGATTGCTGCTGGTCTTGAGCGTCCTGCCCTGCGCCCGCGCGGACGACGTCTCCACGGTGGCTGTCTCCGCGCTTGTGGAGGAGATGAGCCGCGCCCATCCGCCGCTTGTTCTCGATGTGCGGTCACCGGAGGAATACGCCGAAGGACATCTGCCCGGCGCGCTCAACATTCCTCATACGAAGCTCGAGGACGAGCTAGGCCGGCTTGAGCCGTACCGTGACCGGGACATCGTTGTCTACTGCAAATCAGGAAGACGGGCCGGCATCGCGCTTGAACTCCTGAAGGCGCGCGGCTTCAGCAGGCTGCGGCATCTGGAAGGGGACTACATCGCCTGGCATGCCGCAGGTCGACCTGTGGAAGACGAAGTGATCGTGCCCACCGTCCCGCACTGATCCGCTTCAGTCAGCCACCCGCAACATGACCTTGCCGATGTGCGTGCTCGACTCGAGCAGGCGGTGGGCAGCGGCCACATCCGACAGGCTGAAAACCGCATGAATGACCGGGCCGGCGGTTCCGGCTTCGAGCAGCGGCCAGACATTGTTCAGAAGGGCCGTCGCGATCTCGCCCTTCTCCGCGCTCGTGCGCGGGCGCATGGTCGAGCCGGTGATGACGAGACGCTTTTGCATGATTGCCGTCAGATTGAGGTCCGTCACCTTGGCGCCATGCTGCGTCGCGACCTCGACCAGTCGGCCATCCATCCGCAGGCAGCGCAGGTTCTGCGCGAAATAAGGTGCGCCGACGATGTCGATCACGATGTCGACGAGGGCGCCATCAGTCGCTTGCACGATTGCTTCGGCGAAGTCGACGGACCGGTAGTTGAAGGCCGCGGCAGCGCCCAACTGCCGACAGGCCGAGCACTTCTCGTCGCTCCCAGCGGTCGCGTAAACCTTGGCACCGAATGCACGCGCCAACTGGATGGCCGTGACGCCGATGCCGCTCGTTCCGCCGTGCACCAGCACCGATTCACCGCAGCGCAGACGGCCGTGCTGCATGAGGTTTGCCCACACAGTGAAGTAATTTTCCGGCAGCGCCGCCGCCCGCACGGCGTCATAGCCTTTCGGCCATGGCAGGCACTGGGTTGCGGGCGCCGCGACGTACTGCGCATAGGCTCCGCCGTTTGTCAGCGCGGTGACCCGATCGCCGGGGGCAAGCTTGCGGACGGATGCGCCGCAGGCAACGACGGTTCCTGCGGCTTCAAGTCCGAGGAGCGGACTCGCGTTGGCAGGCGGCGGGTACCTGCCCTCGCGCTGCATGATGTCGGGCCGATTGACCCCGGCGGCCTCCACCCGGATCAGCACCTCGTCAGCGCGGGTGTCCGGCACCGGACCTTCGGACACCCAAAGCTGGTCCGCTGCGCCCGGCGCACGTACGACGACCTGCCGCATGGTCGAGGGGATCGATGGGAGGCTATTCACTGGGGTCTCTCCGGCTCAGGTCACTCAAAATCCTGCGGGGCTGACGCTCCAGGCAAAATGAAATGGCGCGTTAAAGCAATGCTAATCGACAGGGTGCAGGCCGACGGCAAGAAACCCCGGTCCACCATGCACCCCAAGTGCCGCACCGGATGCCACGATGTGCATATCCTTCACGCCCCCATGGAGCTCCCGCAGACATTGTGCGAGCCGGGCAGCGTCCGCGGCCGCATCGCCAAGGCCGGCCTGATCGGATTGCTGCCTGGCATCGACTGGCTGGAGCGCAATCTGCGGCGGCCGCAGGAGGCCGAGGTGATCTGCCACGGCGACTTTCATCCGCTCAACATCATGGTTGTCGGCGACCGGCTGACGGGAGTGATCGACTGGCCGCAGGCGATCGCAGCCGAGCCCGCCTTCGACGTGGCCAGCACGCTGGTGCTGCTGCGGTTCGCCGATGCCGGCTTCGCCGGGCCGCTGCGCATCGTGTTCGAGATGGTGCGCACGGCCATGGTTCGACGCTATCTCGCCGCCTATCGCTCGGTGCGGCCGTTTCGGGACGCGAATACCGCCTACTACGAGGCGCTGCGCGTCTTGTCGGCCCTCGTCTCTGCCGGCGAATATCCGCCCGGCCCACACAATCCGTGGCACAAGCCACGCGTGCTGGCGGCACTCTACCGTCACTTCGAGACGGTGAGCGGCGTGAAGGTCGAGGTCTGACTCGGGATCTCGCCGGACGGGAGGAGAGGACGATGGAACTCTGGATGACGACGGTGGCTTCGGCGCGCGCCGCCCAGCGCATGGCGCAGGAGATCGAGGCGGCCGGCTGGGATGGCCTGTTCGTCGTCGATTCGCAGAACCTGTCGGGCGACCCCTACGTGTCTCTGGCGCTGGCCGCGACCGTGACCAAGCGGCTCGGCCTCGGCACCGGCGTCACCAACTCGGTGACCCGCCTCGCCGCCGCGACGGCGAGCTCGATCACCTCCGTGCAGCGCGTCTCGGGCGGCCGCGCCGTGCTCGGCATCGGTCGCGGCGACAGCGCGCTGGCCCATCTCGGCCGCGCGCCGGCCCGGCTGGGCCAGTTCGGCCGCTACCTCGTGCAGCTGCAGGCCTACCTGCGCGGCGAGGCCGTGGACCTGGAGCAGTGGGAGCGCAAGGCCATCGCCGAGCTGAAGGTCGAACTCGCGCGGTTGAAATCCGAGTCCGAGCTGCTCGCCACTCTCACGCCCGAGCAAGGCATCGAAGTGCAGCAGCAGATCAGCAAGAACGACACTCGCGGCGACGTGAACCTCACGAAGACGACGACGGAGGCGGATTTCGCAAAAGCGAGCCAGGACATCATGATGCTTCAAGCCGAAAAGGCATCGCTCCAGGATGTTCTCCGGCCCAGGCATCCCAAGATGGCGTCGCTTGACGACGAGATAAACCGCCTGGAAGAACTCA
>CAXBRZ010000267.1:0-4206 GCA_963978075.1 uncultured bacterium
GGAGCGCGAACTTGGGCGCGTGCGGCAGCGTGTTGCCGCTGACGTTCAGGCAGTTGCCGCCCAGCGTCGCGTCGAAGCACGGCGGCAGCGCGTAGTCGTTGGACGCCGCCACCAGCGCCCCCAGCTTGGTCTTGGTGTACGAGGCCGACACCGACAGCTTGTCGTCGTTGGTGATCAGCACCGAGCTCTCGACTTCCAGGCCCGAGACCTTCGCGCCCTCGGCGTTGGAGTAAGCGAACTCGCGGTTGCCGTTGACCATCACCGGCGCGCTGAACTGGAAGTCCTTGAACTTCATGTGATACGCGCTGACGTTCAGCGTCATCCGTCCGTCCAGCAGCGAGGTCTTGTAGCCGACCTCGTAGTTGGTCAGCGACTCCGGCCCGTAAGGACGGCCGCCGTCGCCACGGCATACAACGCGCTGGAAACGCCATGCCAGAGCGCGAAGGCCTGCGTGGTGCTGCCATGGGCCGCCTTTTCCGCCACGATGAGCGGATGCAGGACCCACTCGCTGAGGCCAAGACTGACACCCGGCAGCAGCCTGAGGGCGGGACCCGACAGAGTAGTTCGCCCCAGAGGCCACACAAGCAGCAGCGAGGAGGCGACCGTGACGAGGTTCGCCACATGAAAGAAGCGGCCCGCGATCTCGCCGGCGAGCCCCCGATCGTCAAGCGTTGCGAAGAGGACGGGCGCCACCACCGCCCCGAGCGTCACCAGAAAACCGGCGAGCAGCGCCAGCAATAGGCGCCTCGACAGGCTCATTCGTACCGGACCGCCACAATCTCGTACGAACGCACGCCACCGGGCGCCTGCACGTCGACGACATCCCCCTCCTCCTTGCCGATGAGCGCACGCGCAATCGGCGAGGTGATGGCAATGAGGTTCTGGCGGATGTCCGCCTCATCCTCGCCGACGATCTGGTAGGTCACCTTGGCTCCGTCCGCCTGGGCCTCAAGATCGACCGTCACACCGAACACCACCCGCCCGTTCTGCGGCAACTTGGTGACATCGATGACCTCGGCATTGGAAAGGCGGCCCTCGATCTCGGCGATGCGACCTTCGATGAAGCCCTGGTTCTCGCGCGCCGCGTGATATTCGGCGTTCTCGGACAGGTCACCATGACCACGGGCCTCGGCAATGGCCCTGATGACCGCCGGACGGTCCTCGGACTTCAGACGCTTCAGCTCCGCCCGCAGGCGTTCCGCGCCACGGACAGTGATGGGGGGACGCTTCACAGGCTGAGTTCCTTGTGCAGATCCTGCAGGCGGTTGACGTCCACCGCCTCGAGATGGTCGAGCGCCTCGCAGGTCGCGCGGGCGGCCGCCACGGTCGTGTAGTAGGTCACCTTGCGGGCAACCGCCTCGCGGCGGATGGACCGGGATTCGCGCACGGCGTGCTTGCCCTCGGTGGTATTGACGATGAGGTCGATCTCGTCGTTCTTGATCATGTCGACCACATGTGGACGGCCTTCGCGGACCTTGAGCACCTTGCGGCAGGCAATTCCCTCGGCAGCGAGCGAGCGCGCCGTGCCCTCGGTGGCGACGATCTCGAAGCCACGCGCGATGAGGTCACGGGCCAGCGGTGCCGCGTGCGGCTTGTCCCGCTCGCGCACCGAGATGAAGCAGACGCCCTTGCGCGGCAGCACGACGCTGGCGCCCGCCTGGGCCTTGGCGTAGGCCTCGCCGAAGGTACGCCCCGTCCCCATCACCTCGCCCGTCGACTTCATCTCCGGGCCAAGGATCGGATCGGCCTCGGGGAACTTCGCGAACGGGAAGACAGGCCCCTTCACCGAGTAGAAGTCCGGGACGATCTCCCCGGCCACGCCCTGTGCCTCGAGCGAGCGTCCGACCATGACGCGCGCCGCGACCTTCGCCAGCGGCCGTCCGGTCGCCTTGGAGACGAACGGCACCGTGCGCGAGGCGCGCGGATTCACTTCAAGGACATAGACGACGCCCGCCTGGATGGCGAACTGCACGTTCATGAGTCCTACGACGTTCAGCGCGCGCGCCATGGCGACGGTCTGCGCCCGCAGTTCGTCCTGCAGTTCCGTGCTGAGGGCATAGGGCGGCAAGGAGCAGGAGGAGTCGCCCGAGTGCACGCCAGCCTGTTCGATGTGCTCCATGATGCCGCCGATCAGCACATCCTCGCCGTCGCAGATGGCATCGACATCAACCTCGACCGCGAAGTCGAGGAAACGGTCGAGGAGCACCGGGCTGTCATTGCTGACCTTGACCGCCTCGTTCATATACGTGCGCAGGTCGTCTTCGTTGAACACCACTTCCATCGCCCGCCCGCCCAGCACGTAGGAGGGACGCACGACGAGTGGATAGCCCACCTCACGCGCCAGTTCGACCGCCTGCTCCTCGGCACGCGCCGTGGCATTGGCCGGCTGGCGCAGACCCAGTGTGGCGATCAGTTGCTGGAAGCGCTCGCGGTCCTCGGCGACGTCAATCGCATCCGGCGTCGTGCCGACAATGGGTGCTCCCGCTGCGGCCAGCGCCCGGGCGAGCTTGAGCGGCGTCTGACCGCCGTACTGCACGATCACACCGGCCGGCTTCTCGCGACCGATGATCTCCATCACATCCTCGAAGGTGAGCGGCTCGAAGTAGAGCCGGTCGGAGGTGTCGTAGTCGGTGGAGACGGTTTCGGGGTTGCAGTTGACCATGATGGTCTCGAAGCCGTCTTCGCGCAGGGCGAGGGCCGCGTGCACGCAGCAGTAGTCAAACTCGATGCCCTGGCCGATACGGTTGGGGCCGCCACCGAGAATCATGATCTTGCGCCGGTCGGTCGGCTCGGCCTCGCACTCTTCCTCGTAGGTCGAGTAGAGGTAGGCCGTGGTCGTCGCAAACTCTGCGGCGCAGGTATCGACCCGCTTGTAGACCGGGTGAATCCCGAGCCGGTGGCGGTGCGCACGCATTTCGCTCTCGGCGATCCCGCACAGGCGAGCGAGGCGGCCGTCGGCAAAACCCTTCCGCTTCAACCCCCGGAGACGGTCGGCATCGAGGGAACCCGTCCCACCCTCGCGCACCATCGATTCCTCGCGCACGATATCCTCGATCTGCACGAGGAACCACGGATCGATGGCGGTGAGTTCGTGCACCCGCTCGAGCGTCCAGCCGGCGCGGAACGCGTCGGCCACATACAGCAGACGGTTGGATCCGGCGTGGCGCAGTTCCGTGATGAGGTCGGCCTCGCGCCCGTCGGTCAGGGGCAGGGCGATCTGCTCGTTGAAGCCGTTCAGCCCCGTTTCGAGGCTACGCAGCGCCTTCTGCACCGACTCTTGGAACGTGCGTCCGATCGCCATGGCCTCGCCCACCGACTTCATCTGCGTGGTCAGGCGGGCATTGGCGCCCGGGAACTTCTCGAAGGTGAAGCGCGGAATCTTGGTGACGACATAGTCGATCGCAGGCTCGAAGGACGCCGGCGTGAGGCCCCCGGTGATGTCGTTCTTGAGCTCGTCCAGGGTGTACCCCACCGCCAGTTTGGCGGCGACCTTGGCGATCGGAAATCCGGTGGCCTTCGAGGCCAGCGCCGAGGAGCGCGAGACACGCGGGTTCATCTCGATGACCAGCACGCGGCCATCGTGCGGGCTCACCGCAAACTGGACGTTCGAGCCCCCGGTGTCGACACCGATCTTGCGCAGCACGGCGATCGAGGCATCACGCAGGCGCTGGTATTCCTTGTCCGTCAGCGTCTGGGCCGGAGCAACCGTGATCGAGTCACCGGTATGCACGCCCATGGGATCGAGGTTCTCAATGGAACAGACGATGATGCAGTTGTCCTTGCTGTCGCGGACAACCTCCATCTCGAATTCCTTCCAGCCGAGTACTGACTCCTCGATCAGCACTTCGTTGGTGGGCGAAGCGTCGATGCCGCGCTCGACGCTGCGCTGGCGGAAGCCGAGGCCGAGCGGGTTGCGCTCGCCGGACTGCACGAGGAGGCGGTTTACCAGTGGGGTGCCCGGCTGGGCGGGGAAGCGGCGGCCGAAGCCTCCGACCTGCTGGACCGCCTGGCGAGCCACCGGAACTCGCTGCTGCTGGTCGCGCCCGCGTGGGCCTACCGCCGCGGCGGCCCGGGCGTGCTCGGGGAAGGACCCGTCGTAGCAGACGCTGAGCCCCACCGGCCAGCCGTCGACGTCCAGCACCACGCCGTGGTCGCCAGCCACGAAGTGGGGCGCCTCGCCCTCGACCAGGTGCTGCTTGTCGTAGA
>CAXBRZ010000268.1:0-4194 GCA_963978075.1 uncultured bacterium
CCGTCCATGCGTGCGCGCAGCCGCTCCGGCCCCGGAGACTGCCAGGCCCGCGCCCACAGTGTCGTCAGTCGCTCGACGCTGGCAGGATGCAGTCCGCTCGAGGTGGCGATGCCTGCGGTCAGGAGCCCTCGGACGTGATCGCCCGGGTCGAGCACGCGGCGGGCAAGCTCGGCGACCGCCTCGGCAGGTGTCACACGGCCCCCGTGAGGTGGGCGAGCGCGATGGCCACCGCCGCGCCGTACGCCGCCGCCAGCGACGCGAGCGCCACGCTGCCGGCAAGGCGTTCCTCGACGGGCCTTCCGGTCAGGTGCCCCACCATCGACTTGCGCGAAACGCCGACAAGAAGCGGCGCACCGAGGACAGTCAGGCGCGGCAACTGCCGGAACAGGGCCAGATTGTGCCCCTGGGTCTTGCCAAACCCGAAGCCCGGGTCAACAAGGATCGCGTCCTCGGCAATTCCGGCCGCGCGGCAATCGGCTATGCGGCCGCGCAGGTA
The DNA here is from genome assembly GCA_963978075.1 of uncultured bacterium. Classification (GTDB taxonomy): domain Bacteria; phylum Pseudomonadota; class Gammaproteobacteria; order Steroidobacterales; family Steroidobacteraceae; genus CAIKZZ01. The sequence continues at coordinate 497 of CAXBRZ010000268.1, forward strand.
GTCGGCAACCTCACCCACCACATCCTGGTACTGCGGATCCCGCTGCATCGACTCAGGCTCTCCCTGCATGTGCATGACGCACACCGCAGCGCCGGCGTTGGCGGCCGCCGCCAGCGTCCCGGGATTGCGAAAGCCGCGGATGTCATTCACAAGATGGGCGCCCGCCGCACAGGCTGCACGCACCACCTCCGGTCGGCTGGTGTCCACGGAGATCATGACATCCAGTTCACGGGCAATACGCTCGACCACAGGGACCACGCGATCGATCTCTTCCCCGACCGACGGGACGACCGCGCCCGGCCGGGTGGACTCCCCGCCCACATCGACGATGGCCGCACCCTCATCGTGCATGCGCCGGGCCTGCGTGAGTGCCGCCTCAAGGTCACGAAAGCGCCCGCCGTCGGAGAACGAGTCGGGGGTGACGTTCAGTACCCCCATCACGACCGCACGGTCGAGCGCGAGGCAGCGCGTGCGTGCGCGCAGCTGCATGTGCCCGCGTCAGTGCTGGCCGGCCGGGGTTCCGACCCCGATGCCGGTCGTGGCCCCCGCAGGTGCGGTCGGCGGCGGGTCGCTTGGCTTCGAGCCCCCTTCCCATCCGGCGGGCGGACGTGGGTCGCGCCCGTCCATGATGTCGCGGATCTGCTCGTCGCCGATCGTCTCGTAGCGCATGAGGGCATCCGCCATCGCATGCAACTTCGACAGGTTCGTCTCCAGGAGTTGTCTGGCCCGCGAGTAGTTGGCGTCAATCACGCGGCGCACCTCCTCGTCAATCACGTGCGCCGTGACGTCGGAGACCTGTTTGTGCTGCGTCACGCTGCGACCCAGGAACACCTCACCCTGGTCTTCGCTGTAACTCTGCGGGCCGAGCCGGTCGGACAGACCCCACTTCGTGACCATGTTGCGGGCCATTTCGGTGGCGTACTCGATGTCACTCTGTGCACCGGTGGTCACACCGTCGCTGCCGAAGATCAGTTCCTCGGCCACACGGCCACCGAAGGCGGATGAGATCTTGCTCTCCAGCCGCCGCTTGCTGACGCTCAGGCGATCCTGCTCTGGCAGGTACCAGGTCACGCCGAGCGCGCGTCCGCGCGGAATGATCGTGACCTTGTACACCGGATCGTGCTCGGGCACGAGGAAGCCGACGATGGCGTGACCTGCCTCGTGGTAGGCCGTCATCTTCTTTTCGGCTTCGGACATGACCATGGAGCGCCGTTCCGCGCCCATGTAGATCTTGTCGCGCGCCCGCTCGAACTCCGCCATGCTGACGACGCGCTTGTTGTTGCGCGCCGCAAAGAGCGCCGCCTCGTTCACGAGATTCGCAAGATCCGCGCCCGAGAAGCCGGGCGTTCCGCGCGCGATGACCATCGCATCCACATCATCGGCCACCGGCACCTTGCGCATGTGCACTTTCAGGATCTGTTCGCGGCCGCGCACGTCCGGCAGCGGCACGACGACCTGGCGGTCGAAGCGACCCGGCCGCAGCAGCGCCGGATCCAGCACGTCCGGGCGATTGGTGGCGGCGATGACGATGATGCCCTCGCTGCCCTCGAAGCCGTCCATTTCCACGAGGAGTTGGTTCAGCGTCTGTTCGCGCTCGTCATGACCGCCGCCAAGACCGGCGCCACGGTGCCGGCCGACGGCATCGATTTCATCGATGAAGATGATGCACGGCGCGTGCTTCTTCGCCTGCTCGAACATGTCGCGTACGCGCGAGGCGCCCACGCCGACGAACATCTCGACGAAGTCCGAGCCCGAGATCGTGAAGAACGGCACCTTCGCCTCGCCGGCGATCGCGCGCGCAAGCAGCGTCTTGCCGGTACCCGGGCTGCCGACCATGAGCACGCCCTTGGGGATCTTCCCGCCGAGTTTCTGGAACTTGGCCGGGTCCTTCAGGAAGTCGACGATCTCTCGCACTTCCTCCTTTGCTTCCTCGACGCCGGCCACGTCCGCGAAGGTGATGGCCACCTGGTCCTCACTGAGGAGCCTTGCCCTGCTCTTGCCGAAGCTCATCGCTCCGCGACCGCCTGCGCCGCCCTGCATCTGGCGCATGAAATACACCCACAGTCCGATCAGCAGCAGCACCGGGAAACTGGACAGGAACAACTGCATCAGCCAGTTCGACTTCTCCGGCGGTGGCGCACTGAAGTTGACGTCGTGCTTCTTCAGGAAGCCGATCAGCGCGGTATTGTCGGTCTCGGGGCTGTAGGTGATGTAGGCATCGCCATTGCTGCGGTTGCCGGAAATCTGTTCTCCCTTGAGGACCGCGGTGCGGATCGCGTTGTTCTCGACCTCGGTCAGGAACTGCGAATAGGGCATCTCGGGGCTGGGCGCCGTCTTGTTGCCGAAATTGGCAAAGACGGTCAGCAGCACCAGCAGAATGACGCCCCAGAGGAAGATGTTCTTCGTGAAATCTTTCAAAGCGAACTCCAGATCGGGGCGTCCCAGGCGGACGTCCCCACGAACTTCACAGGATACGCCTGCCGGTGGCGAGCAGGTACATTTCAGCGCTTCGGGCGCGCGATGCCGGCGGCTTCTTCATCCTCACCTTGTCGAACTCCGCCTTCACCGAGCGCAGGTACGCATCGAAGCCGGCTCCCTGGAACACCTTGGCCAGAAACGACCCGCCGGGCTTGAGCACCTCCCGGCAGAACTCGAGGGCAAGTTCGCACAGATAGAGCTGGCGCGGCTGGTCGACCGCATCGATGCCACTCATATTGGGGGCCATATCCGACATCACAAGGTCCACCGGACGGCCATCGAGAAGCCGGTGCAACTCCGCCAGTGGTCCGGGCTCACGGAAGTCGCCATGGATGAAGTCGACGCCGGGCAAGGCATCCATCGGCAGGATGTCGAGCGCCGCCACAAACCCCTTCCCGTTCAGGACCTTGCCGGCGTACTGGCTCCAGCCGCCCGGGGCAGCGCCAAGATCCACGACCACCATCCCGGGCTTGAGGAGGCGCTCTTCCTCGTCCAGTTCCTCGAGCTTGAAGGCGGCACGGGAGCGCATGCCCTCCTTGCGGGCCCGTTGCACGTAGGCATCGGACTCATGCTCGGAGAGCCACCGCCGGCTCGACTTACTGCGCTTGGACATCGTCTTGGAACGCCTCTGCGGGACGCGCGTGCACTATACTCGCGTCATGCAACTCACTGAACGACAGAAGAAAACCCTCCGCCGCCTCGGCCACGCCCTGAACCCGGTCGTGGCGCTTGGGAACCACGGCCTCACCGAGGCGGTGGTCGCCGAAATGGACCGGGCCCTCACCGACCACGAGCTGATCAAGGTCCGCGCCCGGGTCGGCGAGCGCGACGACCGGGATTTCGCGGCCTATCCCGTCACGCCGGTCGTGCTGCCCGCGTACACGCGCGTGGACCTCTCGGCGACGCTGCCGGTCGGGCACCACGGCATCGCGGCGACGATGCGGGCAGCGCACTGCCCGGATCGCTCGGCTGAGGCCGGGTCAGTCGGGGCGCACCTCCGCGCCGCGATGCGATCCTTCCCCCTTGGTCAGGAACAGCTGGCGCAGCATGGCGGTCATCGCGGCGTTGCCGCGCTCGGTCGACTGGGCCTGCGTAACGCATCGCGTCAACGGGGTCGCACGATGATGACGGCCGGCATGATCGCCACTGCGACGTTCTTGATCGTCACGGTGGCGGCCTTCCGTCGTGATCCAACCGGTGAATCGCCGGTCAAATCGTCC
>CAXBRZ010000269.1:0-4157 GCA_963978075.1 uncultured bacterium
CACCGGTCCCATCGCGCCGGCCAGCACGGCCGGCACGACGATCACGCCCTGGTTGCGGGCGGCGAAGACGCGCAGTGCGCCGAGCATGCGGCCGTCAAAGGTGAGCGGCGAGTTGGAGTTGATGTTGCCCAGCACGACCGGGCCTTCCTCGAGCGTCTGCTCGCCGAAGACCAACGCCGCCATGCGCACGGCGTCCTCGGCGTGGCCTGGCGTCTCGGGCGTGGCCTCGCAGCCGAGATCCGTGTGACGGAAGTAGGCGTACTGCACGTCGAGGTGACGCTTGCCCTCGGGAATGTCCATCGGCTCGACCGCGCAGCCGCCGGCGAAGTGGATCGCGGGCGCCGTGTGGGCGAGGCGGATGAAGTTGGTGAGGTCGGCGAGCGTGCCGTAGCGCCGTCCGCCCTCGAGATCCGATACGAACGGCGGGCCGCCGACCGGCGAGAACACCGTGGCATCGCCACCGAAGCGGACCGAGCGGGCGGGGTTGCGTGCGCTGAGCGTGAATTCGCGTGGCGCCGTGCGCAGCAGCTGCCGGCACAGGCCGCGCGGAATGCGCACCCGCTCGCCTTTCACGTCGGCACCCGCATCACGCCACAGCGTAAGGCTTGGCGCATCGCGCCTGAACTCGATGCCGATCTCCTCCAGCAGGAGTTCGGCATTCTGCTCGATGATCTCGCAGGCTTCCGAAGAGAGCAGTTCCACCGCCGGTATGCGGCGTCGGATGTAGGGCAGCTTGGCCAGGCCCTGGCGCGCGCGCGCGTTGCGGCGCGTTTCGCGGGCGTTGCTGCGGTGGGTCTCCGGTCCGGTCATGCGCTGTTCCCCTGTGACTTATTTATAACACTTGTTATGCAAAACTAGAAATGGCGCCTGCACACGGGTATCGTCGTGCGCATGCAGGCTCAGGCAGCACCGTGCGGCCACGGAGGATGCAATGCCCAAGCGGGTGGATGCAGCGCGCAGGCGGGATGAACTGGCGGCCCTCGTCGTCCGCGTGGTGGAAAGCGAGGGCGCGGACGCGGCGACCTTCCGTCGCGTTGCCGAGGTGGGCCGCTTCAGCATGGGCGTGCTGACCCATTATTTCCGCGACAAGGACGAGATGATCGTCTGCGCCTTCGACTGGCTGGCGCGCAATTCTTTCTCGGTGCTGAAGGCCCGCCTTGCGGCAGTGCCACCGGGGCGTGCACGGCTCGAGGCCACACTCTCGTTCATGGTGCCGGCCCGTGGCGAGGTGACCTATCCAGGCGTCTGGCTCGCGCTGTGGAGCGCGGCGCGACACAACGAGGCGCTCCTGCGCACGCATCGCGACTACTACGCCCGCTGGCGTGCCCTGATCCGTGCGGCATTGCGCTCGGCCGAGGCGGCCGGCGAGGTGGAACCGGTCGCGCGTCCTGCCGACCGGGTGGACCTGCTGGTGGCCGGCATCGACGGGCTGTGGCTTGGGGTCGTCATGGAGTCCAGGCGCTATCCACCGGCCCGTCGGCGCAGGCTGGTCGCCGCGCTCATGAGTTCCGTGACCGACGCCTGAGCGTCGCCCGCGGCACTCGGCTGCAATTCCGTGGGGGACGCTGCCGGTGTATCCTCACCGGCTGCCGGGGGCCGTGCCCGACGGCATGTTTTTTATCCGAAGGACAGAGTACTGCATGAAGGGTCCCACACCCCGCTATTCCGCCCTGGCGCTCGTCAAGGCGCGCTTCCAGGGTGCCGGTTTCTGGAAGCCGTTGTGGACCGGCCGGACCCTGAAGGACGGCTACGACGTTGTCGTGGTCGGCGCCGGCGGTCACGGCCTCTCGACGGCCTACCATCTCGTCCGCGACCACGGCCTCAAGGTGGCGGTGCTGGAGCGTCGTCTCGTGGGCTACGGCAATGTCGGACGCAACACGACGATCGTGCGTTCGAACTACCTGCTGCCGGAGAACCACTACTTCTACGAGGACTCGCTGCGTCGCTGGGAGACGCTCTCGCGCGACCTCAACTACAACGTCATGTACAGCCCGCGTGGCGTGGTCGACATCTGCCTGTCGGACGGCGACATGATCACGGCGGCGCGGCGCGGCAACGCGATGCGCCTTGCCGGTATCGACTCGGAGCTGATGGAACTGGAGGCGCTGGAGCGCTTTGCGCCTGAACTGGCGCCGCGGCGCGACCGGCGGTTCCCGATCGTCGGCGCGCTGGTGCAGCGCCGCGGCGGCACCGTGCGCCACGACGCCGTGGCCTGGGGTTACGCGCGCGCGGCCACGGCGTTCGGCGCCGACATCATCGAGAACTGCGACGTGCAGGGGCTGCGCACCGAGGCCGGCGTCGTCACGGGTGTGGAGACGAGCCAGGGCTTCGTGCGCGCCAACCGCGTGGTCTTCGCCACGGCCGGACACACCGGCATGGTCGGCAAGATGATCGGCGTGCCGCTGCCGATCGAGACGCACCTTCTCCAGGCCATGGTGACCGAGCCGATCAAGCCGCTCATCAATACGGTGCTCGTGTACGTGCACCCCGGTCATGGCGAGACCTACATCCTGCAGTCCGACCGCGGCGGCGTCGTGATGGGCGGCTACCTCGACGGTTTTCCGTCCTATACCCGCGAGGGTCAATGGCACCGGCTGGAAGAAGTGGTGCAGGGCGCGGTCGACCTGCTGCCCGAGGTGGGCAGCCTGCGCATCCTGCGCCAGTGGGCCGGCACGAACGACATGACGATGGACGGCAGTCCGATCATGGACCGCGTCGGCTACGACAACGTCTTCGTCAACGCCGGCTGGTGCTACGGTGGCTTCAAGACCATCCCGGCCTCCGGCGCCGCCTGCGCCAAGCTGGTGGCCACCGGCGAGGCCCCCGACATCGCGCGGGGATTCCGCCTGTCGCGTTTCGCGACGGGCCACATGCTGGATGAGCGGGGCGCTGGTCCGTTCCCGGTGCGCCTATGAGCCGTCTGACCTGTCCGTTCTGCGGGCCGCGCGAACTGCGCGAGTTCGAATTCCACAAGACGCTGCCGAATGCCGGTGACACGCCGTTCGCGCGCGTGTATCTGCGGGTCGACAGCCTGACGCGCAGCGTCGAGCACTGGCAGCACATCCATGGCTGCCGCGCATGGCTGCACGTGGAGCGCAACCCGTCCAGCGGCGAGGTCCTCGTGACTCGCCTCGCGCGTGCGGGAGGTGCGCCATGAACGCACCACGCAAGGGGACACGGCTCTCGGGTGGCAGCCTGCGCTTCACGTTCGACGGACGCGCGCTGACCGGACAGGTCGGCGATACCGCCGCCTCGGCGCTGCTCGCCGCCGGCGTGCGTGCGATGGGCCGTAGCGTCAAGTACCGGCGCCTGCGCGGTGTCATGACGGCAGGGCCCGAGGAGCCCAATGCGCTGCTCACGGTCGGCACGGATCCTTCCAACGTCCCGAATGTGCCGGCCACGCAGGTCAAGCTGACCGAGGGCATGGTGCTGCGCTCGCAGAACCGCTGGCCCGGCCTGCGGTTCGACCTGACGGCCCTGTTGCAGCTCGGCAGTGCGTTCTTCGGAGCCGGCTTCTACTACAAGACCTTCATCCTGCCCAAGTGGCGCTTCTGGGAAGGTCTGATCCGTCGTCTCGCGGGGCTTGGCGACGCGCCGGGCCGCTGCGACCTGCCGGCGCCCTCGTGGGAGCACACGCACTGCGAGGTGCTCGTCGCAGGCGGCGGTCCTGCGGGTCTTGCGGCGGCGCTTGCGGCGGCGCGCAACGGCGCCCGTGTCGTCCTCGCCGAGCGCGAACCGGTGGTCGGCGGCGAACTCGAGTTCGAAGCCGCGCAGATCGAGGGGCGCAGCGCGGGCGAGTGGACCTGTGCGGCGCTGGGCGAACTCTCGTGCCTCGGCGCGCGCGTGCTCACCGACACCACGCTCGTGGGGGGCAGCACCGGCGAGATGGTCCTGCACTGCGAGCCGGCCGGCATGCCCGGTGCGGCGCGTCTGATCAAGATCCGTCCGACGGCGTTGGTCGTGGCGACGGGTGCGGTCGAACGCCTGATTGCCTTCGTCGACAACGACCTGCCCGGCGTGATGCTGCTCGGTGCTGCCGAGCGTTACCTCGCGCGCTACGGCGTTCGTGCCGGCGAGCGCGCGGTGATCTACGCCAATCACGATCGCGCCTATCTTGCTGCGGCCCGCCTCGCGGCCGGTGGCATCGCGGTGGTGGC
>CAXBRZ010000270.1:0-4143 GCA_963978075.1 uncultured bacterium
AATGCCGTGTACGCCCAGCCGGAGCACTTCGGCGGCCCGGGTGTCGCCCTAGCGACGCTGTTCTTCGCCATTCAGATCTACTGTGATTTCAGCGGCTATTCCGACATGGCCCTCGGCGCCGCGCAGGCCATCGAGGAAACGGATCTCGTGGTCAACGAGCCGGTGACGGTGGTGCTGTCCACCGGCGGCTGGGTGCGTGCAGCGAAAGGGCATGAGATTGATCCGGCGTCGCTGTCCTACAAGACCGGTGACGGCTTTCAGGCTGCGGCCCGTGGCAAGAGCACGCAGCAGGCCGTGTTCATGGATTCCACCGGGCGCACCTACAGTCTGCTCGCGCACACCTTGCCCTCGGCGCGAGGCCAGGGCGAACCCCTGTCCGGTCGGGTGGATCCGCCGGATGGAGCGACCTTTGCTTCGGTCATCCTCGGCGAGGCTGATGACCGCTATGTGCTGGCGTCGGATTCCGGCTACGGCTTCATAGTCAAGGTCGAGGATCTCTATGCGCGCAACCGAGCCGGAAAGGCGGTGCTCTCGGTCCCTGAGTACGGCAAGGCATTGCCGGCTGCGTATGTGCCCGACGACCCCAAGGCGCTGATCGCGGTAGCGGCAGCGGCGGATGGGCAGGATGGACGGCTCCTCGTATTCCCGGTTGCCGACCTGCCGGAGATGGCGCGCGGCAAGGGCAACAAGCTCTTCAATATTCCCTCGGCCAAGGCGGAGGCGCGTACGGAGCTGGTCGTTGGGGTGGCCGTCGTCGCGCCGGGATCCCGGTTGAGGATCGTCTGCGGTGAACGCGCCATGTCGCTGTCGTACGCCGAACTCGGCGAGTACCGAGGCGAGCGGTCACAGCGCGGTGCCATGCTGCCGAAGACCTACCGCCGGGTCACAAGCCTCGAGGTGGATGCCAGTTGATGGCAGGGGTTGCCTGCAGGCTGTCAAGATTTTTCATAAATAGCCGGTTACAATCGTTTGCAATTCGGTGCTCCCGAACGTTTAGGCTGTCCTGAACAGGTGGTGTAGTGTCGATGTAGTGGGTAATGTCCACGCCTGCAACAGATTCCGGGGTTGTCCTAGATGTCGCTGACCAATGACCAGAACGGGGCCGCTGTCGCCTGCAATGTGCTGTCGGCAGCCAATCTGAAGGACCTCATCGTCGAGCATCTGGTCCGTACCCTGGGCCGGGATCCGGATACGGCGCGGCCGCGCGACATCTATGAGGCGCTTGCAAACGCGGTGCGCGATGAACTCGCGGCACGCTGGGTCGCGACCCAGAAAAGAGTCGCGCGCGCCAGGACCAAGCGTGTGTGCTACCTGTCCGTTGAATTTCTGCCCGGACGTGCGCTCCTGAATGCCTTGTCGAGCCTCGAGGGCGATCTGGTGAGTGTCGCACGCTCTGCCGTCACCGAACTCGGGTTTGATTTCGACGCCATCCTCGCCGAAGAACATGATCCGGGACTCGGCAATGGAGGACTGGGTCGTCTCGCTGCCTGCTTCCTCGACTCCCTCGCGACACTCCAGTACCCCGCGGTCGGATACGGCATACGTTACGACTACGGCATCTTTACGCAAGTCATCGAGCCGGACGGCGCCCAACGCGAGATTGGCTCCTCATGGCTGCGACTGCGCGACCCCTGGGAACTGACCCGGCCGCAGGCCCGTTACCTGATCCAGTTCGGTGGCCGTTGTGAAACGCAGACCGACGCGACCGGCGAACTTCTATATAGCTGGGTCGACGCCCACCAGATGTATGCCGTGGGATTCGACCACCTCGTTCCGGGCAACCGCTGTTCGACGGTCAACCACCTGCGTCTATGGTCCGGCCGTGCGATCGTCCCCTTCAATGTCACGGAGTTCAACCACGGCCATTACCCTGAAGCCGTGGCGGATCAGGTGCATGCCAAAAACCTGTCGCGCGTCCTCTACCCCGACGACACCACGCCGCAGGGCAAGGAACTGCGCCTGTCGCAACAGTACTTTTTTGTCTCCGCCTCCCTGCAGGACCTCCTGGCGACGCTGCTGGCGGAAGGACGCTCACTGGAAGAATTGCCCGATGCCGTTGCGATCCAGTTGAACGATACGCATCCGGCGCTCGCGGTGGCCGAACTCATGCGGCTGCTGATCGACGTGCATGGTTATGCGTGGAAAAAGGCATGGGCGATCGTGTCCCGGACCTTTGGCTATACCAACCATACCCTGCTCCCCGAAGCGCTGGAGAGTTGGCCAGTCGACTTCTTCGAGCGATTGCTGCCACGGCATCTGGTGATCATTTTCCAGATCAACCGGCATGTCCTTGACGAGATCTCGCTGGCGTTCCCGGGTGATCTCGAACGGCGCCGGCGGATGTCTCTGATTGATGAGGACAATGGCCGTCGCGTGCGCATGGCTCATCTTGCCGTCGTGGCCAGTGGCCGCGTGAACGGCGTGGCAAAACTCCACTCACACCTGATGACGGAGACCATCTTCCGCGACTTCGCGCAGCTGTGGCCCGAGCGGTTCACGAACGTGACCAATGGAATCACGGTGCGCCGCTGGCTGAAACAGTCCAATCCGGGTCTCTCGAGCCTGCTGACCGAGCGCTTGGGGCATCGTTGGGAAAACAATCTCTCCACCTTGCGTGAGCTGGAGGGCGTGCAGGACGACGTGGAGTTCAGGTCGAGATTTGCCGCCATCAAGGCGGACAACAAGCGACGGCTTGTGGCCGTCATCCGCCAGCGCAGCGGTGTGGAAGTCGACGAACGTTCGCTCTTCGATGTGCAGGTCAAGCGTATTCACGAATACAAGCGTCAGTTGCTGAACCTGCTTGGCGTCATCGCACGCTACAACCGGATTCGCCGTGAACCCAAGGGCAATCACGTTGCCCGCACGGTCATTTTTGCCGGCAAGGCGGCGCCGGGGTATTACCTTGCTAAAGCCATCATTCGTCTCGCCAACAATGTTGCGCGCGTTGTTAATTCCGATCCTGTGGTGGCCGGCCGCCTCAAGGTCGTCTTTCTCGCCGACTACGACGTGTCGCTGGCGCAGCGCATCATGCCGGCGGCGGACCTGTCGGAACAGATTTCAACGGCCGGTCTCGAGGCCTCGGGCACCGGGAACATGAAGCTTGCCCTGAACGGCGCCCTCACGATCGGCACCCTCGACGGCGCGAATATCGAGATCAAGGACCACGTAGGCGACGATCACATATTCATCTTCGGCATGACAGCGGACGAAGTCGCGGCGCAAAAGGCGGCAGGTTACAGGCCGTCCGAATTTGTGTCGCAGGACGCCGAACTTGCCCAAACCATCGCGATGATTGACGAGGGTTACTTCAGTAACGGTGACGTCACGGAAGCCAAGGCGATCGTCGGGCGGCTGCTCGCGGACGGAGAGCCATTCCTGGTATGTGCGGACTTCCGCGCGTATCTTGATGCTCAGGATCGCGTCGATGCCCTTTATCGCGACCAGGAGCGCTGGATCGGCAGTGCTATCACCAACAGCATCCGCATGGGTTTCTTCTCCAGCGACCGGAGTATCCGCGAATACGCCGAGCGGATCTGGAACATTCAACCGGTGATTTGATGGTCACCGGCAAGGAACCGCAGAATCCCGTGACGTCAGTGGTCGCCAAATCCACGAGGCGGCCGAAATCGCTCTGGCCGCGTTTGCGGAAGTCTGAAGTGGAGGCGTTGCTGGAGGCCCGTCACCGGGAGCCCAGATCGGTCCTTGGTTACCACGAGTTTGCTCGCGATGGCGAGGAACCTGTGGTCATCGTCCGTGTGCTCGAGCCAGATGCGGTTGCAGTCGCTGTGTATTGGGAAGACGAACCCATCAGTGCGGCGCGAGAGCTTGCTCCTGTGCATGCCGGCGGCCTTTTCGAAGGGCGGATTCCGTACCGTCGGCCGCTCGTGCCTTACCGTCTTCATATCCGTTATCGGGACGGCAACACGCACAGCAAACCGGATCCTTACTATTTCGCCCCCCAGATCACGGATTTTGATCTCTATCTGTTCGGACAGGGAAATCATCACAGGATTTGGTCGAAGCTGGGCGCGCACGTGTCGACCCTCGACGGTGTGGCGGGCACCCATTTTGCGGTGTGGGCGCCGAATGCGTCGCGCGTCAGCGTCGTCGGTGATTTCAACCGGTGGGACGGCCGGCGTCATC
>CAXBRZ010000271.1:0-4138 GCA_963978075.1 uncultured bacterium
GCATCGATGCCAGCGGCAGCGACAGCCGGGCCTGCGGCGACCAGCGCTACGGCCACATCGTCGTGCTCATCAACGCCCACAAGGTCAGCCAGACGTACACCATCGCGACCCTCGCGGGCAGCAGTCTGCGTCTGCACCCGCAGCAGCAGTCGGGTCTTGATGCCGTGGTGCGCAATGCGGCCTTTGACAACAACTCCGGGACGTTCACGATCCCCGCACGCACCACCGCGGTATTCGTCCAGTAAGCGGAGAAGACTCTTCCTCGGCATGCCGCGCGCATGCCGAGGCTTGCCGTCGGCCTTAAGGTCGCCTAGCCTCCCGGCATCACGCTTCTCACGAGACACGTCATGCTGCCTGCCCTACTTGCCGCAACCGCTCTCGGCGGTGGATTCGCCCACCCGTCCCCGACCCCCGCACCGGCATTGCCGGCTTCGGTGTACACAGCGCGCCGGGCGCGCGTGATGAAGGAACTGGGCAACTGCGCCGCCGTCCTCTCCTCGCAGGGCGAGACCTCCGGCGTCACCGAGGACTACCGCCAGGACAGCGATTTCTACTGGCTCACCGGCGTCAACGAGCCCGGTGCCCACCTCGTCCTGCAGCCCAAATCGCCGTATCGCAAGGTCACCTTGTTCCTCAAATCCCGCGATCCGGAGGCGGAGCGCTGGACCGGTCCCCGGGAGCCCATTTCGCCGGATCTTGTTGCGAGCTACGGCGTTGACGTCGTGCGTCGCGGGGCCCCGGAGGGCTTGCTCGCGGCCGCCGCGGAGCACCATGAATGCATCGCCGTCATCGCGCCCGGCGTTGCCACCGCAGAGGATCGCAACGACGCACGCCTGTCGTCACGCATGGCCAGCCGATTCGGACTGCCGGTTGTTTACAAGCGCGGCCTTCTCGCGCGGCTGCGCGCGGCGCATGACGCGCCTGAACTTGAGCGCCTGCGGACCGCGGTCAGTATCACCGCCGCGGGCCATGCAAGCGCCGCGGCAGCGACCGTCGCTGGCGTCTCGGAGCGGGATGTCCAGACCCAGCTGGAGTACGCGTTCTACGCGGCAGGCGCTACGGGCCTGTCGTATCCCTCGATCGTCGGCAGCGGCCCGAACGGTGCGGTACTGCACTGGGACCAGAATTCCCGGCTGCTTCAGGACGGGGATCTCGTCGTCATCGATGCGGCAGCCGAGTACGGCCGGTATGCGGCGGATGTGACCCGAACCTATCCGGTATCAGGACATTTCACCGAGGCGCAGGCCAAGGTCTACCGCGCGGTCTATCAGGCGCAGGAAGACATCTTTGCCGCCATCCGGCCGGGCGTGAGCATGGCGGAACTGCAGCATGTGGCGGAGGACTCCCTGCGTCGTTCAGGCTATCTGGCCGCGTTCATCCATGGCTTCGGACATTTCGTTGGCCTCGACGTGCACGATGCCGGGGATACGGAAGCCCCCTTGCCGGTGGGCGCCGTGTTCACGGTCGAGCCCGGGATCTATCTGCCCCAATTGGGGTTCGGCGTGCGCATCGAGGACGAGGTCCTCATCACCGACAAGGGATATGAGGTCCTGTCGCGAGCCGTACCGCGCAAACTGGAGGACGTGGAAGCCTGGGTGCAGCAGGCACGCGCCTCGCGGCCAAGTGCCACCCCATGAGCATGTGGGGCCCGCACCTGCGGGCAGCTATCGGTCTTCTGGTTTTCATCGCGCTCGCCCTGCCGCTCAGCACCGACCGGCGCCGGATCCGCTGGGGAAGGGTCGCCGCTGCGGTCTTGCTGCAGTTTCTCGTCTGCGCCGCCTTGCTCAAGGTGCCCGTGATCATCCAAGCACTGGGCGTGCTCAACCGTCTGGTCGCTGCGCTTGAGGCATCGACGCGTGCGGGGACATCCTTTGTTTTCGGCTATGTCGGCGGAGGACCCGCACCTTTTGCCGTCACCGATCCGGCGCACATGTTCAGTCTCGCCTTCCAGTCGCTGGCACTGATCATCGTGATCTCCGCCCTGTCGGCGCTGTTGTGGCAGTGGCGGGTGCTGCCCCTGCTGATCCGTGCGATCGCGGGCTTCTTTCGCCGGACGCTCGGCACCGGCGGCGCTGCCGGCTTTGCAGTCAGTGCCAACGTCTTTCTCGGCCAGGTCGAGGCGCCCCTCGTGGTGAGACCCTACATCGCCTCCATGACGCGCTACGAGTTGTTGCTGCTCATGACCGCGGGCATGAGCATGATTGCCGGCAGCGTGATGGTCCTTTACTCCATCGTGCTGCAGGGACAGTTGGCCAATGTGCCTGCACACCTGCTGACCAAATCACTGATGTCGGTGCCCGCAGCAATCCTGTTTGCACATTTGCTGGTACCCGAAGACGGGGATCCCAGACCTGTGCCGGCACCACGACCCTATGCGGGCACCGTCGACGCCCTCACTCGTGGAACGGCTGACGGCCTCAACATCTGGCTCAATGTGATTGCGATGCTGTTGGTGCTCGTCGCGCTCGTGGCACTCGCGAACCATGCCTTGCAGCTTCTGCCGGCTGTGGCCGGTGCTCCCCTGTCGCTAGAACGTATCGCCGGCTGGCTGTTCGCGCCACTCGCGTGGCTCACGGGACTTGAATGGACGGAGGCTCTGGTCAGCGGCCGCTACCTTGGCGTAAAGACGGTCCTGAACGAATTTATCGCCTACCTGCGCCTTTCTTCGGCCGATCCGCTAGAACTCTCTGCTCACGGACGGCTGATTACTGTGTACGCATTGTGCGGTTTTGCCAACTTCGCCAGCATGGGAATCCAGATCACCGGCATCGCCGCCATGGCCCCGGAACGCCGTCAGGACCTCATCGACCTCGCGCCGCGGGCCTTGTATGGCGCCACCCTGGCCTCCCTGATGAGCGGCACCATCGCCGGACTCGTCAGTCCTTTTTGATCACGTTCGCAACCACGGAATCCGAAGACATGGAAATGTATGCACATCCCAAAGGCACCGAAGTCGTGCTGGTCGTCAGTGGCCGCGTCACGGCCGAGGATGCGCCCACCCTCAAGGACCGCCTGTTGGCGGAACTCGAGGCCAACACGCATCACCTCATCGTTGATCTGTCACGGATCGAATTCATGGGCAGTGCGGGTTTGGGTGCGCTGATCACGGCCGTGAAGGCCGCGAAGTCCCACGGGGGTAACCTTACGCTGGCAGCGCCGTCCGCGGTGGTCATGACACTGCTCAACGTCTCGGGACTGCTCAACTTCGTCTCGCACACGCCGAGCGTTTGAGACCGGCCCGTCATCGCCCGAACAGCCTTGTGGCGCCCCGTCAGCCTGCCGCAAAAGAAAACGGGGCCAGCCGGCCCCGTCTCCCATCGCGTTGAACCCAAACCCGACGTCAGTACTTGACGTTGAGATCCAGCTGCAGACGCTTGTATGACTCGTCATGCGGCGACTTCACGGGATCCGCTGCCCCATAGATGTTGAGGTTGTTGATGAAGTATGTCGCGTTCAGGGTCCAGTTCTTGTAGACCGCGTATCCGACGCGGAAGACATGGCCCTTCGTGTTGGTGTTGCCACCGCCAAAATCGGAGTCCACGAACTGGCCGAAGTAGGAGTCCTTCTGCAGACGCTCGTACGCGTAGCCGGCTTCCCACTTGCCCTTGTCCGACGCCTTGCCGAGCATGAACCCGCCCGTATAAGCGGTGTCCTGGCCGTTCGTCGCCTCGCTGTTGTGCGCGTAGTTGGCAAAGACCTGCAGCGGCAGGTAGTCGAACAGCTTCGTGTTGAGCTCGAGGCTGCCTTCCGTGGTCTTGAACTGGTAGAGCAGGTTGCCATTGGCGTCGACGCTGTTGCCGTTGGCAGCGGCACCGATCTGCGCCGCGGTCGCGGAAGATCCCTGCGAGACCCAGTAGGGCTGGTGACCCTTGCAGCCACCGCAGTTGGTGTACATGGCCGCCGCAGTGAGGGTCGTCACGTCGCCAAGGTGGAAGCGATAACCGACCTGTGCGCCGTTGAAATTGGCGCCATTTCCCTGCTTGCTCAGGGATGAGGTCTGGGCGCCTGTCACCGGATTGATCGCAGCCGTGCCGATTTCCGACAGCCAGATGCCAAACGCGCTGCCGAAGAAATCGCCATTGCGATAGCCGACGGAGATGCCCTCGGGGTTGATGTCACCATCGTTCAGGAGGCTCTG
>CAXBRZ010000272.1:0-4120 GCA_963978075.1 uncultured bacterium
GATGCTGATCGAGATCCCGGCCTTCATGGCAGCCGATCCGGCCAATCGCGAGCGCATGACCTTCGCCTCGCCACTGACGGGCGATCCGGTGCTGCGCTGCTACCAGATTCCAAAAACCGCCGACGACCTGGCCATCAAGCGCAGCTTCTACGAAGCCTGGGCCGAGAGCACCTGCGGCCTGATGGGACGCACACCCGACCACGTGGCAGGCTTTTTCACCGGCTATGCCGCCAAACCCAGCGTGTTCGCCAAACACGGCCAGCAATGGGCCGACAACGTGGTGAATTTCCACCAGTATCTGCGGGAGAACCATCAGTACGTCAGCTACGCCATCGTGCCGCCGCAGATCGACCGCTCCAAGCCGGCACACAAGCAGTCCGACCCCAGCCTGTATGCCGGCATCGTCAAGGAACGCGATGACGGCATCGTGGTTTCGGGCGCGCAGCAACTGGGTACCGGGGCGATTCTGTCGGACTGGATACAACTGAGCTGCATCACCCCGCTGCAGCCGGGTGACCGCGTTGTCTTCATTCCGCCGGTGGCGGGAGGCTGAGCCATGTTTGAACTGACAGCCCAACCAATTGACTCCGCCGCACTGCGGGCCCGCCTCGAGCGTCCGGACGCCGGCGCGTGCGTCGTGTTCGAAGGCTGGGTCCGCAACCACCACGCGGGGAAGCCGGTCACGAAGCTGGAGTACGAGGCCTTTGACGAAATGGCGCGGCTCGAAGGCGCAGCGATCACCAGCGAGGCGGAGCAGGAGCATCCCGGTTGCACGGTGCTCTGCGTGCACCGCACAGGCTCGCTGCCGGTCGGCGAGCTCGCGGTGTGGATCGGCGTGGCGCTGTATGTTCTGATGATGGTGCGCGTGTGGCGCGCGGCGCGCCGCGCGTGGCAGGACAATCAATTGCCCGCCGTCGATCGCGCGCATGCGACCGCGACGGGTCGTGCACGCGCCCACGCAGACGTCGCTGGCATGGCATCGGTTGGTGCAACCGCTGCGCCAGTCGCGCGTGGCGCGTGTGCGCACGCTGCAAACAGTGGCGCTGAATTTGGCCGCCGTGGTGGTGGGAGCTTCGGTGGCAGCGCTCGTGGTGGAGAAGGTCACCGGCCAGCGCTTTGAGGACTATGTGCAGGCGAACCTGTTCACGCCGATCGGCATGGCCACTGCGACGTATTTCGCGCCGAGCGGTCGTAACGTGACGACGCTCTACCACGACGATGGCAAGACAGCTTTCCCTTACTGGCACATCCTGCTACGGCCGGCCGGTTCCATCAACGCGTCGGCCCGGGACATGGCGGCCTACCTGTCGTTCTATCTGCACCGAGGCACGGTGGGTTCGGCGCAGGTCGTTTCGGCCGCAGCGCTCGACCGGATGGAAGTACCCACCCGCACGATGTCGGCCCGCGACGGCCTGACCATCGGCTATGGCCTCAGCAACTACGCCTCCATCGCGGACGGGTTTGTCTATCACGGTCACGACGGCGGGGTGAACGGTGGCCTGACGGAAATGTCTTATCTCAAGGAAGCGGGCGTCGGTTATTTCTACAGCATCAACTCTGGTAACGGGGCGGCGTTCAAGAAGATTTCCGACCTCATGCACGCCTACGTCACGCAGAACCTCGCCAAGCCCGCAGTACCCGCGGCGCAGCCGTTGCCTGCCTTCGCCCACGACTACGAGGGCTGGTATCGGCCGGACTCGCCGCGCTCGCAGAACATGTATTTTGTCGAGCGGATCATCGGTTTGACCCGTGCCCGGATCGATGACGGCGCCTTCTTCGTCAAGCCGCTGACGGGGGCCTCCGAGCGTTACGTGACGGTCGAAGGCCGCACCCTGCGTCGTGACGAGGCGGATCGAGCCGATCCCGTGGCGAGCCTTGCGCTGGTGACGCCAACGGACGAAGGTCGCTTCATCGACTTTGGCTTTCGTGGCACGTGGCGCCAGATCCCGGCGTGGCAGGTGGTCGCGGAACTGGGTGGCGTGCTGTGGTGGCTGCTTGCGCTTGCCAGCACGATTGTGTACGGCGTCTGCTGGCTCCTCGGTGCGATCGTCGGCCGTCGCCGGCCGATGGATGCTGCGTTGCGGCGCTGGACCCTGCGATCGGCGGTCAGCCTGGTCGCAGCCGTCGCTGTCCTGGTACTCGGTTCGGGCGAGTTGCTGGAGCGTTTCGGCGCCCTTACCCTGTGGTCGGCGGGCTTATGTTTGCTGACGCTGCTGCATGCGCTGTCGGTCATCATGGCGCTGCGCCACGCCTTCGGTGCGAGGAGTGCCGATGCACGAGTCTGGGTGCGGCGCCATGCGCGCTTCGCGGCGCTCGGATTGCTGCTCGGCCTCACGTATCTGGCCTACTTTGGCGTGATCGGCATCCGCACATGGGTCTGATCACCGTGCCACTCCGGGAGGCCATGTGAGCGTCGCGGCGCGCGGACGGGACCTCTTCCGGCGCTTTGTCCTGCCGGGCTTTGCACTGAAGGCCGTGATCATCGGCGGTGGCTACGCGACCGGCAGGGAGCTGGCGGAATTCTTCGGCCCGAGTGGCGCGTGGGGAGGGCTGCTCGGCATGGGGCTTGCCGCGCTCCTGTGGAGCGTGACGGCGGCGATCACGTTTGCCTTCGCGCGTGCGACCGGCAGCCTTGACTACCGCAGTTTCTTTCGACACCTCCTCGGTCGTTACTGGATCGCGTATGAAGTGGCGTTCGTGCTGCTCCTGGTCATCATGCTCGCCGTGTTCGGCGCGGCGGCAGGTGCGGTCGGGCACGCGCTCTTTGGCTTTCACGAGGTGGTGGGCACCCTCGCGCTGGTGGGACTCATCGCACTCTTCGCCGCCTTCGGCACGGGGTCGGTGGAGATCCTGTTCGAATACGTGTCGTTTCTGCTGTACGGCGTCTACGCGCTGTTCCTTGCGCTGGCAGTGATGGGCTTCGGAGACCGCATTGGCGCTGCGTTCGCGCCGTCGCCGGTCGCCGAGGGATGGGTCATGGGCGGGCTTACCTACGCCGGCTACAACATCTCGGCCGCCATCTCGATCCTGCCGGTGCTGCGGCACTTGCGGTCGCGCCGTGACGCCATCGTGGCGGGGCTCATCGCGGGGCCGCTGGCCATGCTGCCGGCGGTGGCGTTTTTTGTCTGCCTCATGGCCTGGCCCGAAGCGCTCGGATCGGAGCTTCCCTCGGACGTGCTGCTCGGTCATCTGGGGGCGCCTTGGTTGCGCTGGCTTTACCAACTCATGATCTTTGCCGCGTTGCTCGAGAGCGGCACCGGTGCGGTCCATGCCTTTAACGAGCGGATAGCCTCGACGGTGCAGGCGGGCGGTGGCAGTTTTGGACGCCGCCCGCGCCTCGTGCTGTCCTTGGCAATCCTCACCGTGGCGGTGTTTCTGGCGGAAAAAATCGGTCTGGTCGGCCTGATTGCCCGCGGGTACACGTTCCTCGCGTATGCTTTTTGGGCGGTGTATGTCCTGCCGGTGTTCACGTTGGGCGTTGCCTATCTTTGGCGCACCCGCGCCCAGGGAGCTTGAGATTCCCGCGGGCAATGCGGTGCTGATGTTGAATTACGGGAGATGCCGATGACGACCACCGCATGGGTGCAGCGACTGCTGAAGTTACTGAAGGCACTGGGCAAGGGATTCTTGGTGTTTCTCGTCTGCGCGGTGATCCTGGGCACCGCATTTGAAATGCGCGCCCGCCGCATCGCGCACGAGACCTATCCTCCGCGCGGACAACTGGTCGACATCGGCGGCCGGCGCATGCACCTCGACTGCCGGGGCGAAGGGTCACCCACGGTGATCCTCGAGTCCGGCCTCGACAGCAACGGTTCGCTTGCCTGGTCGCTCGTTCACGATCCGCTCTCTGCCTTGACCCGCGTGTGTGCCTACGATCGGGCCGGGGTCATGTGGAGTGATGGCAAGCCCGGCATCCAGGATGCCGACGCAGTCGCCGATGACCTGCATGCGATGCTGCAGGCTGCGGGCAGCTACTTCGAGGAGATCGTCGGCCGCGTCTTCGAACGCTACACCGCGCAGCTCACCCAGCACGGCGCGGTGGACTTCGATGACCTGCTCGGGATGGTGCTGACGATGTTCGAGCAGCATCCCGAGGTGCGTGACCGGTACGCGGAACGCT
>CAXBRZ010000273.1:0-4109 GCA_963978075.1 uncultured bacterium
CGGCCCTTCGGGAAGTATCGGGATTGTACTGGAGTATACACCTGGGCGGACAGGCGGTGCTCGGCGGCAGCGCCGAGGCGCTTGCCGAAGCCCAGCGTCGCCTGCCCCCGCGCAAACTCGGGGAGCGCGACGCGCCCTTCACCCTGCCACTGCACTCCGCCTTTCACACCCCCTGGATGGCCGGCACCTCGGCCCAGGCCCAGATCGACCTTGCCGATCTCGCTTTTCAGGCGCCCCGCGTCCCGATGGTCGACGGCCACGGCCGCATCGACGATGTTGCCGCCCTTCGCGAGGATCTCCGCGCCGGCCGGTCCGTCCACATGGCCGCGGGCCATGTCGGTGCCGACCCAGCCGGGCGCGAGACCGTAGGAATACACCGCGGCGGGCGCAAGGGCCTTCGCAAGCGACTGGCTCATGGCGTTGAGCCCGGCCTTGGAGGCGCCGTACGCCGGTGCGTCAGGTTCGCCGCGAAAGGCGCCGCGCGAGGAGATGTGCACGAGGCGACCGCGACCGAAGGTGTTGCTGCGCGGTGCTAGGCCTGCCATGTGTTGGGCGGCGTGACGCGCGAGCTGGGCCGCGGCGATGAGATTGGTGCCGAGCGTCCGCTGCCAGGCGGCGAGCCAGTCGGCGGCACTGCTTTTGAGCGGTGGATGGTCGACGAACTCGCCGGCGTTGTTGACGAGAATCTCGATGCGCGGATGCCGAGTGCTGACCTCGAGCCACAGCGCATCGACCGCCGCGGGGTCCTCGAGACTCGCGGTGTGCACCGAATGTCCCGCACCCGGCAGGCTTGAGCACACCTGCTCGGCGAGCGCCGTGTTGCGACCGCAATGCAGCGCCACGCGCACGCCACGCGTGGCGAGCTGGCGCGCGATCTCGGCACCGATGCCGCGCGAGGCGCCGGTCACAAGAGCGGTCAGGGGAGCGTCGTTCATGGCGGAATCCTGCGGCAAAACGCAGAGCCTAGCATTGCAACTGCATGCTAGGCTCTCCGCCCCACAGTCGGCTCCGGGGGGGCTCATGACATCGGGGCCTGTCGCAGAGCGGGGCTTGATTGCACGGCAATGGGTCATCGGCCTGATGCTGTTCGGCGGCTATGCCGCCTGCTACTTCGGCCGTGCCAACTTTTCGGTGGCGATGCCGCTGCTCGTGGAGGAACTGCGACGGCAGGGAATGGCGGCGGACGAGGCCGTCGTGCGCCTCGGCGGCATCTACTCGCTCGGCGTCCTTGCCTATGCGCTCGGGAAGATGCTGCTCGGCGGCCTTGGCGATGTCTGGGGTGGCCGGCGCTCGTTCCTGCTGGCGCTGGGCGGTGCGGCCGTCTTCACCCTGGCCTTCACGCTGGGCGGTGGACTGCCGCTCTTTACGCTGGCATGGGTGGGCAACCGGCTGACGCAGTCGGTCGGCTGGGCGGGATTGATCAAGGTCACCGGACGATGGTTCGACTTTCGTACCCACGGCACGGTGATTGCGGTCCTCTCGGTGAGCTATCTCGTGGGGGATGCGTTGGCGCGTCAGTCCATGGGCGCGTTGCTTGCGCACGGCGCCAACTGGCAGACCTTGTTCCGCTTTGCGGCGCTGGTGCTCGGCGGGATGTTCCTGCTCAATTTCGCGTTGCTGCGCGAGTCGCGCACCGAGCTTGGCTACGCGCCGGCCCACAGCAATCCCACCAACCTGTACGCCGATACGGCATCCGCCGCGTCTTCGGTTCGGCTCAAAGACCTGCTCGGGCCATTGTGGCGTAGCCGGGCATTCAAGCTGGTATGCCTGCTGTCCTTCGGCTGCACGGTCGTGCGCGAGGCGTTCAATGTGTGGATGCCGGTGTTCCTGAAGGAGTCCGCGGGCTACGACGCCGCCTCTGCGGCGACGTTCTCCGCGGTATTCCCGGCAGTCGGTGCGGTCTCGGTGTTGCTGACGGGGTGGGCAGGCGACCGGCTCGGTGTGAACGGGCGTCCGACCTTGCTGTTCTGCGGACTCGCCGCCACCGCGATGACGCTGCTGGCCCTGATGGCGTTCGAGCCGGCACGTATCGGGCAGCCCGCCACGGTGGCCCTCATCGGCCTCGTCGCGTTCTGCCTGCTCGGACCCTATTCCTACCTCGGCGGTGCGTTCGCGCTGGATTTCGGGGGTGCGCGGGCGGGTGCCCTGGCGTCAGGCCTCATCGACGGGATCGGTTATCTCGGTGGCACGCTCGCCGGGTCGGGTGTGGCGCATCTGGCGGTTGCGTACGGCTGGCGGGGCGTGTTCATGGGACTTGCGGCGGTGGCCACGGCGTCGGCGATGGCGGCCGGCGGTCTGTATGCCACCCAGAAGCGGGTCGGTCGTTCTTCGGGAGTAGGTTCATGACCATGGATAGCAGTGTGCAATTGAGTGTGGCGAACAACCGCCTGTGGGTGGACTTTGGCGAAGGGGTCACCGGCGAGTTCGCCGCTGTGTGGCTCGCCGACAACCGTGCCGAGGATCGCCACGCCAACGGGCAGCGGCTGATCGACATCATGGACCTGCCCGACGAGATTGCCCTCGAACGCGCAGAACTGGCTGACGGTGTCGTACGGGTCACCTTCAAGGGAGGACTGCCGCCGTTCTGCCGGCCGCTCGGCTGGCTGCGCGCGACGCTCGGGCCCATCGGCGCGGTGCGCCCGGAACTCGACCGGCACGCATGGCTCGAGGGCGCGCGGCTCGACGCGACAGCTGATTTCGCGTGGGTGCAGCACGAGCGTTTTTGTGCCGATCCGGCCGTGCGCGGCCTCTGGCTGCGCCGGCTTGCGCGCGATGGCCTCGCCTTTCTCGCCGGGATGCCCTGCGTGGAGGGCACGATCGTCTCGACCTGCTCGCTCATGGGCGAGGTGCCGCACACCAACTATGGCCTCTTGTTCGATGTGCGCGCGGTACCGAGTCCCGAGAACCTTGCCTTCACCGACCTGGGTCTCGGGCTGCACACCGACAATCCCTACCGTGATCCCGTGCCGGGATTCCAGGCGCTGCACGTGCTCAAGGCCTCGCCGGATGGCGGTGACAGTCTCTTTGCCGACGGACTCGCGCTCGCCGAGCACTTACGCCACACGGATGCAGAGGCCTTCGCGGTGCTGACACGCACGCCGGTCACTTTCCACTATCGAGCCGCAGACGCCGACCTGTGTTCGGTCAAACCCCTCATCGAGCTCGGCGTCGACGGACTGATCCGTGCCGTGCACTACAACAACCGCTCGATCGCACCGCTGCGCGAGGGGGTCGAGGACACCGAGGCGTTCTACCGCGCCTACCGTGCCTTCGCCCGTCTGATGCGCGAGCCACGCTTCCAGTTGCGCCGACGCCTGCAGGATGGCGAACTCGTCGTCTTTGACAACCGCCGCACGCTGCACGGCCGCACCGGCTTCACGAGCCAGCGCCATCCCCGCCACCTGCAGGGCTGTTACCTGACGCGCGACAGCGTGCTGAGCAATGCCGCCCTGCTGCCCTGAGGTATCCCCATGAGTGCCCATCCGCCCATCATCGACGAGATCGAACAGCTCTATGCCACGCGGGCACAGGGCGAGTATTTCGGCGAGGCCATCACCCAGCTCGAGCATGGCCTGCAGAGTGCGTACTTCGCTGAAGCCGGCGGCGCCGCCGAAACCGTGATCATCGCCGCCTTGCTGCACGATATCGGTCACCTGGTCGTGGAGGTGCCCACGGATCTCGCGGACTGGACCCACGATGCGCGGCACGAGGACACCGGGGCGGACTGGTTGGCCGCGCACTTCGGGCCGGCCGTCACCGAGCCCGTGCGCCTGCACGTCCCTGCCAAACGCTACCTGTGCGCGACGGACCCGGCCTACTTCGCGCGGCTCTCGCCGGCCTCCGTGCATACCCTGCGTCTGCAGGGTGGACCGATGTCGGCCGAGGAAGTGGCGGCGTTCGAGGCGAATCCCTACCACCGGGATGCGATCACGCTCAGGCTGTGCGACGAGCAGGGCAAGGTGCTCGGCTTTTCGGCACCTCCGCTCTGCACCTACCGCGAGCGCATCGCGGCGCTGTTGCGCTGATCAGGATTCGGCGCGCGTACCGCGCCGACCCGTGCCGCGGCGCAGCGTCGCACCGGCGGCCGCGCCGGCCGCGCGGTCGAGGTG
>CAXBRZ010000274.1:0-4106 GCA_963978075.1 uncultured bacterium
GCGCTGTCGTGCCCGCGTTGTCGTACCCGCGTTGTAGTGCCGACCTTCAGGTCGGCCGAGTGGCCCTCAGCGCGCGAGCGCGGGGTCGGCCAGGCCGGCTTCGGCGAAGCCCTTGGCGCGCAGCAGACAACTGTCGCAGTGGCCGCACGGACGGCCGTCGGCCGCCGGGTTGTAGCAGCTGTGCGTGAGGCCGTAGTCGAGGCCGAGGGCGAGTCCCGTGCGGATGATGTCCGCCTTCGACAGCGTGATGAGCGGCGTGTGGATGCGGAAGCGCGCGCCTTCGACACCGGCGCGTGTCGCGAGGTTGGCGAGCGTTTCGAACGCGGCGACGAATTCGGGCCGGCAATCGGGATAGCCGGAGTAGTCGAGCGCGTTCACGCCAATCACCAGGTCCGTGGCGCCCAGCACCTCCGCCCAGCCCAGCGCGAGCGAGAGGAACACGGTGTTGCGCGCGGGGACGTAGGTGGACGGGATGTCGGTGGCCGTCAGGTCGCGATCTTCAGGGACGGGCAGGTCGGACGTCAGCGACGAGCCGCCGATCGCGCGCAGGTCGAGCGGCAGTTCGAGATGCTGCTCCATGCGGAGGTCGTGCGGCGCCTTGGTAGGGGATCTGTGCGTCTTGGGAGTCGGGTCAGCGGTTACGCGCACGACAGTTCGGACGGCGTGACCGTGCGGGTGGATCATGCCGATGGCACGCGCTCGACGGTGCCTGCGCGCCTCCTGATCGGTGCGGATGGGATCCATTCGGCGGTGCGTGCGCAGATGCATCCTGCGCAGCCGCCCATCCACTGGGGCGGTTGTCTCATGTGGCGTGGCGTCTCGTGGGGGCGGCCGATCCGCACCGGGGCGTCTTTCGTCGGCCTCGGCACTCATCGTCACCGAATGGTGTTGTATCCGATCTCGCCTGCCGATCCCTCGACGGGACTCGCGCTGATCAACTGGATCGCCGAGATTACCGTCGAGGCGCCGGATGCGCAGCAACTGGCCGGCTGGTTCCGGCCCGTGCCGACCGAGGTTGTCTTGCCACATTTCGCCGACTGGCGCTGGGACTGGCTCGACGTCCCGCAGTTGATCGCGTCGGCCGAGGGTGCGTATGAAAATCCAATGATCGACCGGGATCCGGTGTCGACCTGGGTGCAGGGTCCCGTGGCGCTGCTCGGCGATGCGGCGCATGCGATGTACCCGACGGGTTCCAACGGCGCGAGCCAGGCGCTCATCGACGCGCGTGTGTTGGGATCGGCCCTTTGTCGTCACGGCGTGAATGCCGCGGCCCTTGCTGACTACAACACCGCGCTGTGCGGACCGGTCAGTGAACTCATCCTGCGCAACCGTGGCGCCGGTCCGTTCGGTTTGCTCAATCTTGTCGATGAGCGCTGCGGCGGGCACTTCGAGGATATTGACGCGGTGGTACCGGCGGCGGAACGTGCTGCCTTCATGGCCGATTACAAGGCGGCCGCAGGATTCGCGATGGAGCGCCTTAATGCGTCACCCCCGATACTCCCGCCAGGATCACGCGTCCCCGGCTGAGGACGGCGAGGAGGTCAGGTCACGCGGTAGACGTCCAGTTCGACACCGTTGGGTCCCCGCCGTCCGACAGTGACGAGAGCGCTTGCCATGAGCCAACGATGCGGACCTCGCTCAACCGTGCAATGCGCTGTACCGCGAAAGTAGTACAACGCTGGATCAACCACCTCGCCCGTGGCGAGGCGCGCCATCACCTCGGGTGGTCCACGCCGCACGGCTCGGTTCAGGAGCAGGATGCGCGTGCCGTCCGTGTGCCGAAGCGGATGCGTTGCCTCGATGGACGTGATTCCGTCTGCGATGTCGATGGTCTGCTGGTCGGCGCCGCCCTCCTCAATCACGCCATGAATGCGCGCGCCTTCGACCATGCCGCCCAAGATCGGTATTCGCCGATGGCGGACCTCGTCGCGGAGTCCTTCGTCGATCGCTGCGCCCAACGTGATATGCAGACGGAACTCAAACTCAAGTCCAGGCAGTACAGGCACGGTAGTGAGCTCGGGCACAGGGTGGGTCAGTGCGTTGTGCGACGACGGCCGATGATAAGCGCCGATCCGGCAGCCTTTTCATAGCCGAATACAAAGGGCAGGCGGCCAGCCGGTTTGCCGCGCGCATAAAGATCAGCGAAGGCCTGTGCCGAGGCGTGATGGGCCCAGAGTTTCTGCGGTGCCGTGTACTGGCCATAGAGCGTGAGATCAAAGTTGGCCTCAAGGCGCTCAACCGACAGGCCGGTTTCATCCTGGATGACGAAGGCGGCGGCAGGGGTCAGTACGTCCGCGAAGCGGCTGAATGAAGGTTCCTGGAGGAGGTGGGAAGCGGCCTTCAGGAATACGCCCTCGGCGGCTCGCTGGCGTAGAAAAGTCTCGGCTCCGGCGATCTTTTGGATGCCGCGATTGGACAGGTCGATGGCGAGATAATCCACGGTCACCATGCGTCCGTCAGCCCGTTTGGCAAGAAATCGGATGCCGGCTGGGGGCCGAGAATCGGCCTCGCTGGCAGGAGTGACCTCGCCATTGGCACTCAGAAGAAGTGTCTGCACGTCCTGCACACCCGCGCCGGCGAAGGCAATCGAATAGGCGATGAGCTGGACAAACGGCGGACGCTCGCCACCCCGCCCATTCAGGTCATGTGTACGGTAGTAGCCGAGCTGTGAGAAAAATCCGAGCATGCGGCACTCCTGTGCTATCGCCTGTTCGGAGTCCGCGGTCGACTCGTGCAGTCGTCCATATTCGGGGATCTGGTCTGCAACAAGTGTCAGGTGTTTGAGTTGCGGGAAAAGAGCGAGTGCCGTGACGGCATCAGGCCCCGAGAACGGGTACAGAACGGACTCTGCACGCAGGTCCGACAGCGCCTCATGGCTGAACGAGTTCATCGGCGCAAGGAAACGTTTCTCGTAGCGCAACCGCAGGGTCTCGAAACTCGGGCAGCGTACGTCGGTAAGTCCCCTCACGGGCAGATCCGCTGCACGGGCCGCGGGTCCCGTCGTTGCCGTCAGCGCAGTGACGAGGCACAGGAGGGCTAGGCGGGGAAGGATCATGGGTGGTTCCGTGACGGCGAAGGGTCCCCCGCATTGTAGGCCTTCGCCGCGATGATGGGACAATCGGTCAGAAAGTGGCCTGCCACTGCAGCCAAAGCTTGGTGGTGGAGGTTCCGTAATCAGCAGCCCGATAGCGGCCGCCCTTTACCAGCAACTCCTGACCTTTCACGAGGGGCAAGGTGAGCGAACCGTCGATCTCGTCGCCATAGTGCCGTGTGACGGCCGCAGCCCGCAGGTCGTGCCAGCTGACCTGTGCCGAGACCCGAGGCCATTTCGCGGACAGACTGACGTAGGTGTCCTCGACACCCTGCGACGGGGTGGTCAGAAACTTGTCGACCCATCCGTCGAAGATATGCAGGGTCGCCAGCGGTGTCTGGAACCGGTGGTTGCTTCTCGTGGCGTCGCCGCCGAGCGTCTCGCGTCCGATCTGCCACCGCACCGGGCCATGGACGAGGGCGGCTTCGAGATTGCTGTAATGTGCCGAATAGCTTGTCGGATTGTCGCCGGCATCGTTCTGTTCTGCCCAGTCGAGGCGCACCGGCATGCTCCAGCCGGAGCCCAGCGTCCATGTGCGCTTGAAGGCGATACCCGCCGTGCGGTTCGACTGCGCCGCCGAGTTGTGGAAGTCCATCGAGTAGACATAGGGCATGAACGTGCCGATGGCGTTCCAGCGCAGGTCGGCATATAACGCGTGCACCGGACCGTGCCACTCCGCACGCTGAGACCCGTTGCTGGGTCCATAGACCCGGTTCACGTTATAGAATCCGGCGTAGTGCAGATCGATGGCACTGCCGAGCGGCAGTGTGACGGTGGCGCCATCAAAGGTCTGCTCGTTCTGGCGCCATCCGGAACTGCCGATGAACCGTTGGTTGTCGAGATTTGCGCGCTGGCGGCCGAGCACGATGCTCTTCACGTGATGGTTGTCCGCGAAGTCCAGCGGCGGGCGCATCCGGTAATTTTCGGTCACCAGGCCTTCGGGCTCGGCCACATGGCCGCTGCTGCCGAAGCAGGCCCAGTACACGGCCAGCGCTGACATCTTCTGGTACGCGTA
>CAXBRZ010000275.1:0-4102 GCA_963978075.1 uncultured bacterium
GCTGTCAGCGTTGCTCAGGGCTGAGCCGCTGTTGAGCGATGACGTCTACCGCGGTTTGGTCGTGCACCCGAACGGGAATTCCTATCTGTTCGGGCCGGGGGGGCTGCAGGGGGATGATGTCATCACCTCGGTCAACGGCATTGGCCTGACGCAAGAACGGCTCAACCTGCTTGCCGAGGAAATGCGGACAGGTCGGCCTGTGAAAGTCTCCCTGCTTCGTCCCGGCGTCGGCACGCTGGAGATCGTACTGAGGCCGAGCAGCGCGTTCGTTACGCCCAGAAATTAGACCTGTGAACACCATCAATCTCGGTCACATCGCAAGTCTGCGGCGCGAAGGGCGTCTGGAGGAAGCTTGGGCGCTCCTTGCCCCGACGCTCAGATCCGCTGGCGCAGAAGCCCTTGAATTGGCTGGCCTCATCGCGGCGGAGCGCGGTCAGCTTGCCTTAGGGGTGCGCTTGATGGAACGTGCCACGACGTTGGATGCGTCACGTGCCATCTTATGGGTCAACCTATCGGCGCTACGCGCCGAGTCGGGGGACGCCAGTGGGGCGGCAAGTGCCGCAGAGGCGGCTACGCGACTAGCGCCCACGGAGGTCGGAGCTTGGGTCAACCTCGGCAGCGCGCGATGCGCGCTCAGGGATTTTGGCCGTGCGCTTGAGGCGTACGGGCGTGCGGAGCAACTAGCGCCTGCGGACGTGCAGGTGCAGATCGATCTTGCTGCGGCTGAATTCGCCTGCGGCGAAATCGGTCGCTGTGCGAAACGTCTGCAGGCGGTCGTGAAAACCGTGCCTGGAGAGGCGCGCGCCTTCAGTCTACTGTTACTCGCACTGCATCACGCGACCAATGACCCCATCGGATTGGCGCAGATACACCGGCAGTTCTTTGCGTACGTCGGTGGTCGCGCAGACCGGCCCGCGCGCACCACGCTTCCCCGGAGACCTGGAGAGCGTATCAGGCTCGGGCTCGTCAGCGCCGACTTCTTCAGACACTCTGTCTGGTACTTCCTGGGCCCGCTGCTGGACGGGTTGCCCGGCCTTGGATTCGACCTGGTCTGCTTTCACACCGACACCCACAAGGATGAAGTGACGCAAATCTGGCGGGGCAAGGTGTGCGAATTCATCGACCTCGCGGGGCTGCCGCCGGCACAGCAGGCGGCGCAGGTGCGGTCGGCGAATCTCGACATTCTGCTCAGTCTCGGCGGACACACGACCGCCGCAATGCCGACGCTGTTTGCAGAACCGTTGGCGCCTGTGCAGGGTTCGTTTCTCGGGTATCCAGGACCGTTGGGGTTCCCGACTATGGATGTTTGGCTGGCGGATGGCGCCGTGTCACCGCCCGCCGAGACGTGGCCGTATCCGGAGTCCCCGCTTCGACTCACGTCATCGTACTTCTGTTATCGACCTGGTATCAGCCCGGAGATAGGAGTCGTCCCGGAGGCGCCCGATCACGTTGTCTTCGGATCCTTCAACACGCTTGGAAAGGTCAGCGCCGTCACAGTCCGCCTATGGAGCGACGTGCTGCGCAGGTGTGAAAACAGCACGCTCATCCTGAAGGCGGATGCGGTTCGGTCACCCACGAGGGAGCGACTCCAGGCCGAGTTCCAGCAGCTTGGTATCGGTGCTGAACGCATCACGTGGTTGGACTGGTCAGCCACGCGGGAAGAACACCTTGCCTGCTACCGGATGGTCGATATCGCCCTGGACACGTTCCCTTATAACGGCGCGACGACGACGTGCGAAGCGCTTTGGATGGGAGTGCCTGTGGTGTCGCTGTCGGGCAAGGTCCCTGCGTCGCGAATGGGTCGGTCGATCCTCCGGGCCGCTGGATTGGAGGAATGGGTGACGGACGAGGCATCGCGCTTCGTTGAATTGGCGTGCGAATTGGCGCGTAATTTCCGTTCTGTGCGCCAGGAACGCGGCGCTCTTCGAGGACTGGTCTCTGCTTCCGCACTTTGTGCGGAGTCCCGCTACTGCAGTGAGTTCTCGCAGTTGCTTCGCGGGGCGTTGGCGGCCGTCAATTAAAAAACGGGCGGCACCGGTCGGTGTCGCCCGCTTCTTTTTTAGATCCCGACAATCGCACCGCAAGGCGCCCTGCAGGGACCGATCCGCGCTTAAATCTGCGGAACCGAGATACCATCGACCACGTAGACGATCCCGTTGTCGACCTTGTACGCCGCGAGAACGTGCGCGTTGTTCAGGGTCAGTGACGCGGGAAGGGTGCCGTTGCAGGTGTGCAGACCGTAGATATTGTAGCCGCCAAGGGTCTTGCGAGCTTTGATCAGGCCGTCGTCGGTGTTGTAATTGTTTGAGCCCGGGATGACCGAGTAGCTGGCGAGCATCTGCTGGATAGTGGTCTGGTTGACAGCGGTCGTGTAGAAGGCGTAGCTGCCCCCAAACGAGGGCATGTAGCCGTCAGGGACTACCGTGACCGTCCATTTCCCGGTGGTCGCGGAGCCGTCCAGACCGAGTTCGGTCATGAGGGGGATGCCCGTTACCGGATCGACAGCGGCAGCGCTGGTGTACGCGCCTGAGAAGATTTCATTCTGAAAACCGGCGAAGAAACCGGCGTACGGGTTCGTTGCCGTGTTCGGGCCGTTGATGATGGTGTTGATCGTGGTGCCCTTCGGCATCACAGTGATCGGAAAGTTCTTGGTGCAGGCAAGCGAGGCGCTGCTCACGGCGGCCATGGCGGCCACGATGAGGGCACGGGAAGCAAGATTCATGGTCATATCCCCTAGAAGTTGAAGGAGTAAATACTGGGCGTCCAGGCTTCGAGTGCTGCTTCGATGACCACGGCGCGCGGCGCGATCCGGAGGCCCCATGCAAAGCGAGCCCGCGGACAGCGCGTCCAAAGGTATGTGAGCGGTGACTGCTATTTGATGACGGTCACAAAAAATTCATCTGATTACGTAAAATCGTCATGATTTGACATAACGTAAGCGGGCGCGGCCAATTCAATTCGCGGTCCCAAAGGGATCGGCGGCTATTTTCCGATGCAAAAACTCGAGAAAATTCGACCCAGCAATTCATCGCTGCTCGTCTTGCCGGTTATTTCGCCCAAGGCTTCATGCGCCTGGCGCAGGTCGTCTGCGAAAAGCTCCGAGTTTGCTTGTCGGGCTTGAAGGAGTGCCGCGCATAGGCGCTCGTCGGCTTTGGCCAGTGACTCCAGGTGTCGACGGCGGGCGCTGAACACACTTTCTTCGCTGGAGACGCTGCCAAGGTGTTTCGATACGGCTTCTATAAGTACGTCGATCCCGGCTCCGGTTGCGGCCGAAAGACTCAGATGCCGTGGATCGGGTGAAACGCCGAGGTCTGTCTTGGTGTAGACCAATAGCGTCGGCGCATCGCGACCCAGTTGCGCAATCTCCGCAGGCGCGGCGGTGATTGCGTCCTTGTCCATTGCATCGACGAGATACAGCACGACGTCCGCCTGCCTTGTGACCTCGCGTGCACGGCGCACGCCCTCTGCTTCGATTTCCTCAGCGGTTTCTCTCAGTCCGGCGGTATCGACCAGCGTCACCGGGATACCGCCCAGATTCACCCGTTCGCGCAGCAGGTCGCGGGTCGTTCCGGGTAGCGACGTCACGATCGATGCATCGTGGCCGGTCAGCCTGTTCATCAGGCTCGACTTGCCGGCGTTGGGTCGTCCTGCAATGACGACCGTAGCTCCCTCGGCCAGGACGCGGCCCCGGCTTGCGGTATTGATGAGATTGGCCAAAGAAGTGCGGAGGTCTTCGAGCCGCTCCAGAACACGGGCCTCGTTCTGGAGCTGTATGTCCTCTTCACCGAAATCGATGCTGGCCTCTACCTCGACCCGCAGTGATTCCATTTCCACCCGGAGTTCCTGAATCCGCGCCGAGAATTCGCCGGCAAGGGACCGGTTGGCCGCCCGCACGGCGGCCTCGGATCCTGCGGTGATGAGATCGGCAACCGCCTCCGCCTCGAGCAGGCTGATTCGGTCGTTGAGAAACGCTCTTTGGCTGAATTCGCCCGGTTCTGCTTGCCGGGCGCCCAGTTCAACAGCACGACGGACCAGCATATCCAGGATCACGGGGTTTCCGTGGGCGTGGAACTCCGTCAGGTCTTCCCCCGTATAGGAGCGT
>CAXBRZ010000276.1:0-4101 GCA_963978075.1 uncultured bacterium
GCTCGATTGCGGTGCCGGTCCCTCATTGGCGACCGGCGGGGCGCCAAAGACGCGTGCGGCATTGACGGTGTTGGCGCCGGGCAGGGCAGGCACGTTGATGTCTCCAGGCGCCACCTGTCGGGACGGAAGGAATTTCCAGACGACAAACCCCAGCTGCGCGGCGATCAGTACCGTCGCGGCGACGGTCGCAAGGCGCGGCAGCGCGTCACCGGCTAGGGCGCGCGCGAGGGACGGCGGCAGGGGAGGCATCAGCGGCAAATCATTTCCCTGAAAACGGCAAGTGTCTCAAAAAAATCAAGGACCTGTCCGGGTCCGTGGACGTGGTACCTCCGATCATACGGAGGGAGGCGAGGCAGTCACAAGCGGCAATCCCGAGGTTTTGCCAGAAACCGTCTTGAGTTGGCCGTCCGGCATCCCTATAAATGGCTTGATGAGCGCCCATGACCCCTCCGATCCGATACCCCACCACCCGGGCCACAGCCTCGTGGTCGAGGAGGCGTCCCCCAAGCTGAAGCGGCCACCCCTGTACCAGGTGGTATTGCTGAACGACGATTACACGCCGATGGAGTTCGTTGTCGACCTTCTCGAGCGGATCTTTGGCCTCGATCGGATGCAGGCCACCCGCGTCATGCTGGAGGTTCACACGCATGGCCGGGGGGTGTGCGGGGTGTATACGTTCGAGATCGCGGAGACCAAGGTGGCGCAGGTGACGGCCTATGCGCGCCAGCACCAGCATCCGCTTCTGTGCACGATGGAAGAGGCCGGCTGAGCCGGTCCGGGGAGAATCCTTTGCTGTCCAGCGAATTGGAACTGTGCCTCAACACCGCTTTTCAGGCGGCACGTGAGGCCCGCCACGAGTACATGACGGTCGAGCACCTGCTGCTCTCCATCCTTGATACCCCGTCGATCCGCGAGATCCTGAAGGCCTGCGGAGCGGATGCCGGCAGGTTGCGGCGTGAGCTGGAGGGGTTTGTCGCCGATTCCACGCCCCGTCTTGGCACCGAGGACGACCGTGAGGTACAGCCAACATTGGGCTTCCAGCGCGTGCTGCAGCGGGCGGTCTTCCACGTGCAGTCCAGTGGCAAGCCCGAAGTGACGGTCGCCAACGTGCTGGTCGCGCTCTTTAGCGAGAAGCAGTCGCATGCGGCGTATTTGCTGTCAACGCATGACGTGTCCCGCCTTGACGTCATCAACTTCATTTCCCACGGACTGGCCAAGAGCGATGACGCGACGCCGTCCAAGGACAATGCCGGCGAGGGCGGCGAACGCGCGGAGGGCGACTCCGGGGAAAGTGCGCTCGACAAGTACGCGTCCAACCTCAACGAGTTGGCCCAGCAGGGTCGTATCGATCCCCTGATCGGCCGCACCCATGAGGTGGAACGCACGATTGAAATCCTCTGCCGTCGGCGCAAGAACAATCCGCTCTACGTCGGCGAGGCCGGGGTGGGCAAGACCGCCATCGCGGAGGGTCTGGCGCGACTGATTGTCGAGGGCCAGGTGCCGGATGTGCTCGCCGACGCCACCATCTACTCGCTGGACCTTGGGTCACTGGTGGCCGGCACGAAATACCGTGGTGACTTCGAGAAACGTCTGAAGGCGGTGCTCCTGGACCTGCGCAAGCGGCCTGGCGCCGTTCTTTTCATCGACGAGATACACACCATCATCGGTGCGGGCACGGCCTCCGGCGGCGCCATGGACGCCTCGAACCTGATCAAGCCGGTGCTCGCGAACGGCCAGTTGCGTTGCATCGGTTCGACCACCTATCAGGAATATCGGGGCATCTTCGAGAAAGACCATGCGTTGGCGAGACGCTTCCAGAAGATCGACGTGGTCGAGCCCTCGGTGCAGGAGACTTTCGAGATCTTGAAGGGATTGCGCACCCGTTTCGAGGAGCACCATGGCATCCGTTACGAAGACGACGCGCTCAAGGCCGCGGCGGAACTGTCGGCACGCTACATCAACGACCGGCATCTGCCGGACAAGGCCATCGATGTGGTTGACGAAGCGGGCGCCAACCTGCGGCTGAAGCCCGCCGATCAGCGCCCGGGCTCGGTGACCGTGGAGCACGTCGAGGCGGTCGTGGCGCGCATTGCCCGCATTCCTCCCAAACAGGTTTCGACCTCGGATCGCGAAGTGCTGCGCAATCTGGAGCGCAACCTCAAGCTTGTGATCTACGGACAGGACAACGCCATCGAGTCGCTCGGTGCGGCGATCAAGATGGCGCGCTCGGGCCTCGGCGATGCGCGCAAGCCCGTCGGCTCGTTCCTTTTCGCGGGCCCCACCGGGGTGGGCAAGACGGAGGTGACACGGCAACTGGCGCTTGCGCTGGGGGTGGAATTCATCCGTTTTGACATGTCGGAGTACATGGAGCGCCACACCGTGAGCCGGTTGATCGGCGCGCCGCCGGGCTATGTCGGTTTTGACCAAGGCGGCCTTTTGACCGAGGCGGTGGCCAAGCATCCGCACGCGGTGCTGCTGCTCGACGAGGTCGAGAAGGCACATCCGGATGTCTTCAACCTGCTGCTGCAGGTCATGGACCACGGCACGCTCACCGACAACAATGGCCGTAAGGCGGATTTCCGCCACGTGATCATCGTCATGACCACCAATGCGGGGGCCGCCGACATGGCCCGTACCGCCATCGGCTTCACTCCGGGCGATACCGCCGCCGACGGCATGGAAGCGATCACGCGGCTCTTTTCGCCGGAGTTCCGCAATCGGCTGGATGCGATCGTGCAGTTCGGGCCCTTGGACGAGCGCACCATCGAACGCGTGGTCGACAAACTGATCCTCGAGGTCGAGGCGCAACTCGAACAGAAGGGTGTGACGGTGACCTTCGAGGAGGAGGCGCGCCGCTGGATCGCGCGGCGAGGCTACGACGTACGCATGGGCGCCCGGCCGATGGCACTGCTGATCCAGGAGAAAGTGAAGCGTCCGCTGGCCGAGGAGTTGCTCTTCGGACGGCTCAAGGATGGCGGGTCGGTGACGGTTCGTATCGCAGCGGATGGCGATTCGCTGCTGCTGGAGTCGAGGGCGCTGGAGGAACCGCTGCTGCTGGCGGGCGCCTGAGGCCCGCCGGCTCGTTCAGCGACCGCGGTAGACGATGCGGCCCTTGCTGAGGTCGTACGGCGTCATCTCGACGGTGACGGCGTCGCCGGTCAGGATACGGATGTAGTTCTTGCGCATCTTGCCGGAGATGTGGGCGGTCACAACGTGGCCGTTCTTGAGTTTCACCCGAAACGTCGTATTCGGCAGGGTGTCCACGACCTCGCCTTCCATCTGAATCGCGTCTTCTTTCGACATTCTGGGTTCGCTGCAGCCTCAATTAGGCCCGGCATTGTGCAGCACGGGGGCGGTACACGCAAATGAGCCTTCCCGTCACTCAGTCCTGCCCAGCAAGTGCCTGAGACGGATAAGAAATTCACTTCTCGGCAGTGTCAGGGCGCCGAGGCTTGCCAGATGCTCCGTGGGCATCTGGCAGTCGATGAGTCCTACGCCGTCGCGACGGCAGTCCTCGACCAGCCGGACAAGGGCGACCTTGGAGGCGTCGCGCGCACGGGAGTACATCGATTCGCCGAAAAAGACGCCCTCGAGGCGCACGCCGTACAGACCGCCGACGCACTCGCCGTCCAGCCAGGTTTCAATACTGTGGGCGTACCCGAGCCGGTGCAGGAGGGTGTAGGCGTCGATCATCTCCTTACCGATCCAGCTGCCTGCGCCGTCCGCTCGCGGAGCCGCGCAGGCCCGCATGACAGCCGGGAAATCCGCATCGATGCGTGTCTCGTAGCCGCGATTGCGCACCGACTGTCGCAGGCTGCGCGAGGCCTTGAACGTCGAGGGGTCGAAGACCGTACGCGGATCGGGTGACCACCAGAGAACCGGTTGATGATTGGAATACCACGGGAAGATTCCGTTGCGGTAGGCTCTATCGAGTTGTCCAGCGAAAATTCGTTCGCTAACTGCTAACAAACCGGGTACGTCAGGGTCGGGATCGGCTTGGGTTTGGGGATCGGGAAATGGGTCATCGGGGCCAAGCCACGGAATAGTACTCATGAGGATTGCAACAGAATCATTCGATTCGCTCACCGGGCAAGATGTCAC
>CAXBRZ010000277.1:0-4101 GCA_963978075.1 uncultured bacterium
AGGTGGGCGTCGCTCAGGTCGGTGCCGCACCGCGCGTCACGCGGCCATGCTGGCTTTCTTGGCGGCGAGGCGATCTTCAAATGGCAGCCCGAAAACAGGTGCCGGGGCTACAGCGCTGTTGGCGTTTTCTTCTGCTCCGCACACCTGTTTCCATCAACGCATCTAGCAGAGAGGCTCAGGCCATGGCTGCAAGCAATAAGCGTCAATCGATCGTCCCGGCCCCTTTCCAAGGGCACTACGACGCATATCACTTCTCGCCGGCAACGCGCGTGGGCGACATGGTGTGGGTGTCTGGCCAGGTTGGGGTGGACGCCGACATGAAGCCTGCGGAGGGGATGCACGCGCAGGCGCAGATCGCTTTCGAATGCCTGAAGCTCGTTCTCGAAGAGGCAGGCGCAAGCCTGGCCGATGTCGTTGAACTCACAACGTTTCACACGGACCTGCATGGCGACATCGATGCGTTTATCGCCGTCAAGGACCAGTACTTTCCGAGCCGCTATCCGTCGTGGTCAGCCGTGGGGGTGACGCAGTTGGCCTTGCCCGGATTGCTGATCGAGATTCGCGCAATGGCCGTGGCCGGATCCGGAGAGGAATGAGCGCTTGAAGCGGCCGGACATGCCGGCGACCGATCCATTTCTGAGCGCCAACATCACCGGACCCCAGCAGGTGGGCGGCGGCCACGGTGCCGCTGCGCCGCAGTCGCCGAAAGCGTCCTCCGGACCGATGACGCTGAAGGACATCTCCCGCATTCTCGAAGCACGCCGGGAGGAGCCCAGCCGCGCAGAGGTCGCCGACATGCTGCTGGGCCGATCCAAGCGGCCACCCAAACCCAAGCTTGGCCGTTACGAGATTGACCGCGAACTCGGGCATGGCGCGATGGGTACCGTGTTCCTCGGCAAGGACCCCACCATCAACCGGGTCGTGGCGATCAAGGCCATCCCGATCGTCGAGGAATTTTCAGAGTCGGACCTTGCCGACGCGCGCGACCGCTTCTTCCGCGAGGCGGAAATGGCCGGGCGTCTGCAGCATCCCAGTATCGTCACCGTCTACGATGCCGGCGAGGACGGCGGCATTGCCTGGATCGCCATGGAGTACGTGCAGGGGCGCACGCTCGCGGACTACACCGTCAAAGACCGCCTGTTGCCACCTCACCAGGTACTCGATCTGTGCGCCCGCGTGGCCGACGCGCTCGACTACGCGCATTCGCAGGCGGTGGTCCATCGCGACATCAAGCCGGCGAATGTGATGTTCAATCCAGACACCCTGGAAACCAAGATCACGGATTTCGGCATCGCTCGGCTGACAAATTCTAGTTCCACGCGCAGCGGCATCGTGCTCGGGACGCCTTCCTTCATGGCCCCGGAACGACTCGAGGGACGTGCCGTCACCGGACGTTCGGACCTGTTTGCACTGGGCATCTCCGTTTACCAGTTGCTCACCGGAGACCTGCCGTTCCGTGCCGAGTCCATGGCCGGACTCATGGAAAAGATCATCCATACCCCACACCCGTCGCTGCGTACGCTGCGCCCCGACCTGCCGGTCTGCGTCGCCGCGATCGTCGACCGGGCGCTGCAGAAGGATCCTGCCGACCGGTTCCAGAGTGCGGGTGAAATGGCCAAATTCCTGCGTGCCTGCGCCAAAGCCTGCGCCCAGACCAAGAAATGAACGACATGCGCACCAAGATCCAGAGTTTTTCCGACACCGACACCGGTCGCATCCGCGACCACAACGAGGATTCCATCGGGTCGGACGAGGACCTTGGTCTCTACATCCTCGCGGATGGCATGGGGGGCTACAATGCCGGCGAGGTCGCCAGCGGCATCGCGGTGCGAACGATCCTGAGCATGATGCGCGAGGCCTATGCCTCCTATCCCCTCGAGGGCCAGGATGCGGCGACCGGACTGATGCGACCGAGCATCATGCTGCGTGACGCGGTGCAGCGCGCCAACAAGATCATTCACCAGACATCCAAGAGTCAGGCCCAGTGCGAGGGCATGGGCACGACGGTCGTGGCCGCCCTGTTCTACAACGACCGTATCGTGACGGCGCATGTGGGTGACTCCCGCCTTTACCGCATCCGCCACGGCAAGCTTGAGCAAATGACGTCGGACCATTCCCTGTTGCAGGAACTGGTCGACCGCGGGATCTACACCCGGGCGGAAGCCGAACGGGCGACCAGCAAGAACTACGTGACCCGGGCCCTCGGGGTGGAACCGATGGTCGAGGTCGACGTGCGCGAGCACCGCGCCCTGCCCTCGGACCGTTACCTGATGTGCTCAGACGGCCTGACGGACATGGTCGAGGACCGCGACATCCAGCACTACGTCGCCCGCTTCGCGACGGACCTCAAGGAACTCGGCGAGAATCTCCTGATGCGCGCCAACGACAACGGCGGTCGGGACAATATTTCCGTCGTGCTGACACAAGTGGTCGAGCCTTTTCCCGCGAGGCACGGCATACTTAACAGAATATCGGGATGGTTCCGCTGACGCGTTCGAAGGACTGACTTGCCATGCCCCGCCTGATCCTGTCCCTCGACGGCCAGTCCATGGCCGAATTCAACCTCTCCCGGGAGAGGTACACGATCGGCCGCCTCGCGGACAACGACATCCGCATCGACAGCCCGGCGGTGAGCGGCCATCACGCCCTCATCATCAATATCCTGAACGATTCGTTCCTCGAGGACCTCAACAGCACCAACGGCACGTATGTGGGCGGGCGGCTCATTCGCAAGCATGCCCTGCAGCATGGCGACGTGATCACGGTGGGCCACCACCAGTTACGCTTTGTGGACGGCGAGGACAGTGAGGCCGAGCGTCAGGCGTTCGAGAAAACCATGGTGCTCGCCCCGACCGAATCGGCGGCGGCGCAGCTGCGCCCGAAGAGCGAGCCGACGCGCCCCATGCCGGCCGCCGGTGCGCCGCAGGCCCTGCCGTCGAGTGCCCGCCTGCAGGTCCTCTCCGGACGTCAGGCAGGACGCGACTTCGAACTGCAAAAGGCGGTTACGATGATTGGCCGAACCGGCATCCAGGTCGCTGCCGTCACGCGCCGAGCCGACGGCTACTACCTCATCCACGTCGACAGCCGGCGCGACAATGACCACCCGCTCGTGAACGGTGTCCCGATCGGCGCCACGGCGCGCCGGCTCACCGATAACGACGTGATTACCGTGGCCGGCGTGAAGATGGGCTTCCTCGCCGGCTGAGACGCTCAGCGGCCGCCGCCGCCCGCGGGGCGGCCACCGCCACCGCCGCCTCGACCCCGTCCGCCACGAAATCCGCCGCCGGGCCTGCCGCCACCGCCGGGCCGGCCACCGCCGCGCGGGGCACCCGGGCGACCGCCGCCCTGACCCTGGCCTTGCCCGCCCTGGCCTGCGCGCGAGGGCTGTCCGCCGCCCGAAGCACGCTGCGCCTTGGCCTGGCTGCGGGCACGGTCTTCCGCCTTCTTGGCGCGGATCGCGGCGATCCGCTCGGCCAGCGGAATCTCAAGCTTGGCCTCGGGCTTCGCGGCGTAATCGAAGTCCGGCACTGTCACGCGCGGCAGGCGCTTGCCCAGCACCTTCTCGATGGCCGCGATGTCGCCCTCCTCGTCCTTCGCGACGAAGGTGAACGCGTCGCCCACCGCTTCGGCACGACCCGTGCGACCGATACGATGGATGTAGTCGGCCGGCACGAGCGGCACGTCGAAATTGACGACGTGGCCGAGTTCCTCGACGTCGATACCCCGCGCCGCGATGTCGGTGGCAACGAGCACGCGCAACTTGCCGTCCTTGAAGTTCGCAAGCGCTGCTGTGCGCTGCGTCTGCGATCGGTTGCCATGGATGCGGTCCGCCGAGATGCCGCGCTTGGCCAGGAACTCGGCAAGGCGGTTGGCGCGATGCTTGGTGCGAGTAAAGACCAGCGCCTCCTTCATGTCACCCCGCTCGAGCAGTGTGGCGAGGAGCGCGGATTTCAGTTCCTGCGTCACCGGATAGAGGGCCTGTGTGATGCCGGCCGCCGGACGCGACTGGCGCTCCAGCGCAATCGTCGCCGGATCACGCAGCAACTCACGCGCCAGCG
Source organism: uncultured bacterium (assembly GCA_963978075.1). Taxonomy (GTDB): domain Bacteria; phylum Pseudomonadota; class Gammaproteobacteria; order Steroidobacterales; family Steroidobacteraceae; genus CAIKZZ01. The sequence continues at coordinate 4,059 of CAXBRZ010000277.1, forward strand.
TCGCAATCGGTGGCGGCATGGTGGCGCTGAAAAACAGCGTCTG
>CAXBRZ010000278.1:0-4068 GCA_963978075.1 uncultured bacterium
TCCTCGGGCGTGGTGCCGCCGAGGATGAGATTGTCGCCATTCGCCTCGAGACCGGCGCTCGGCGTGAGCAGCGAGCCGTTGCCGATGAACCCGGTCCCGTTCGCATCCGGTCCGATCCAGTTACCTCGGACCGTCGACCCGGTCGAGGTGAACTCGATGCGGACGCCGTCACCGCCGTTGCCCGAGATGACGTTGCGCTCCGCGGGCGTGGTGCCGCCGAGGGTGGCGTTGTCCGCCCACACCTGGATGCCGTCGCCATGGTTCATCTGGGCTCCGGTCCCCGAGGCGTCGAGCCCGATCCAGTTACCCATGGCGGTGCAATCGAGGTCCGAGATCGTCAGACCGGCGCCGTCGAAGCCGCCGAGGATCAGGCCCTTGACCGAGCACCCCGGCGCGAGGATCTCGAGTCCATTCGCTCCGACGCCGGCATTGGTGCCGTCGATCTGGACGATCGGATTCTGCTGCCAACCCGGCTGGGTCTGCGCATCGAGGACGAGCGCATTCTGGATCGGGGGCAGCGGACTGTTGAGGGCGATGCTCGCCACGCCGGCGGTGAACGCATCATACGAGGCGCGCAGGCCCGGTGCGTTCGTGCCGTTCGGGATCATCCACACGAGGTGCTCGAGGTCGGGCGTGAGACCCGACTGCGCGAGTCCGAGGTTCGCGAGCCCGTTGGCGTTGGTGATCGCCTGGCTCAGCGAGCCCATGCCCGCGCTGTTGATATTGCTCACGACGTCGAAGCTGAAGCCGAAGTCGATGCCGGTGATGTTCGCGTTGGCGTTCGGGACGTCCACGATCGTCGCCGCCTGCGCATAGCCCACCGGTCCCACCGTGAACTGCCAGGTCACCGGGTCTAGGAAATTGTTGCTGTTGGCCTGACCCGCGTCAGGCATGCCGGGCACATGGCCGCCGACCTCGTTCGTGATGCCACTCGTGACCCCGTTCACGAGCTGCGTCCGGAAGGTGGGCACTGCCTGATGCAAGCCCGCGAGATAGCCGGTACGGCCACTGGTCACCGAGCTGCAGACCACGCGGACGATGTATCGACCCGCATTCAGGCCGCTCACCGTGTACACGCCCGGATTGTTCATGCCCGTCGCCTTGGAGAACTTACCCGTGACCGCATCGAACAACTCGATGCGAGCGGTCACCGGCAGCGCGCCGGACGCATTCGCATAGCTGCGCCCCGCGCCTCCCGCATAGTTCATGTCCTCGAAGATCGTGCCGCTGATCTTCGCCGCCGCGTGCGCGGTGACCGGAGCGGACACGGTCGCGCCGAGCGCGAGGAGGACGGTGCCCAACATCGCCACGCGTGCGCTCAGCGGGGTGCGGGCGAAGTGCTGAAGGCGCTCGAGCACACTGCAGGGCGTCGAGGGTCGAGCACTCGTCGTCTTGGAGTGGGTTCCGGGGTTGAGCTGCGATCGCATGTGCATCCTTTCGAGGACCGGTCGCGGGACCGTGCCCGAAGTGAGCGATGGTCCGCGGGGACGGACGCATCGGTTCCGGCATGGGGCCGTCCGACGCGACGCGCGCGACATGCCGAGGCATGCCGAACAGGCCGAACCGGACGGTGGGGTTCACGTGCGACCTGAATGCAGGTCGCCCGCCGCGGGCATGCGACATGCCCTTGGCCCCTCCGTCATCGGCAGGTGAGGTCCTGGACTTTCATGAGAATCCGTTCCCGTGCGCCCGACATACCGGCAACCACGACAGGGTGACCGGACATGGTGCGGGCGCGACCTTCCCCGCCGAGCGGGCCAGCAGGCGCGCTTGCAGGCGAAGGACGGGGTGCGGAACTCGGTTCTGGATTGGGGGTGTCCGAGTCGGCAGGCAGTGCCGCGGACGTCATAAGCGTGGCGACTCAACGCAAGCCTCGGCAAGCAGTTCCGGCGATTCGCTCAATAAATGCCGTCACGCCTGACATCGTCCCGTCCCACTGGACGGAATGCTTCTCGAAGGGCGATTGCGCCGCGTGCGGGGTCAGCCAGCAGCGGACATCGGCGTAGTGCCACGCAACCGTCCCGAGCTCAGTCGAGAGGTTCCTGGACGCGCGAAGGGCCGATCCCATTCGGGACCGGCCCTTCGTTCATCTCAGGATTCGATTCAGGTTCAGTGCGGCGTCCAGCGCGGGGCCTCGGTGAACAGGCCATCCACCCAGCCGATCCGCCAGGCGAGCCACAGGCCGAAGCCGAGCGACAGCATGCCGGTCGCCCAGCGGATGCCCAGTACCGAGCGCGGCCGCGCCTTTGCGCAGCGCGAACAGAACCTGACGTTCAGCGCGACAGTCCCGGCGGACAACCGAATTGTGGAGGGCCAGTGGTGGCCGGCGGGCGGTGGCGCGACGCCGATGGTCTCGGTGGCGACGGAATTTCGCGACGAACTGAAACTGGGCGTCGGTGACCGGCTCGAATTCGACGTCGCGGGGGAGCGCGTGACGGCGCAGCTGGGCAGTGTCCGCAAGGTGCGCTGGGATGGCTTCCGCCCTAATTTCTTCCTGGTCTTTTCACCGGGCGTCCTCGAAGGCAGTGTCGGCAGCTACCTTGGTGCGGTGCACCTTGATGCGGCGGCAAGGCAGTCATTGGCGCAATTCGATCGGCAGTTTCCGACCGTGACCGTGCTCGATGTCGAGGGCCTGCTTCAGTCGATTCGTGCGCTGCTGGACCGGGCTGCGGCTGCCGTCGCTTTTGTTTTCGGCTTTACGCTGTTGGCGGGCATTGTGGTTCTGCGTGCCGGTGTCGATGCAACGGCGGAGGAGCGCCGCTACGAGGGCGCCCTTCTGCGCTCGCTGGGCGCCACTCGCCGGTGGGTTCTCTACACCGTGGGAGTCGAGTTCTTGCTCCTGGGTGCATTGGCAGGCCTGATCGCGGCCTTAATGTCGGCGCTCCTCGGAACAGCGATGGCGTCCTGGTGGTTCGATCTGCCCTGGAAGCCGACCTGGCACCTGCTTGCGTGGGGCGTGCTCGTTGGCGCCGGACTGGTGGGGGCGGTCGGCAGCGCGAGTACCTGGCGAGTGACGGTGTCGGCGCCGGCGCGGATGTTGCGCGGCGGCTGATTTTCAGGGGCTTGCGACGCGCGTGTGAAATTGCGCCACCGGGTGGTGCGCGCCGTTCAGGTCCAGCGTGTCCAACTGCCACAGGAAAAGACCGGCCGGCAGCGCGCCGACGTTGACGGCGATGGAGAGTTCGCCGTTGGAGTCGCGATGCAGGTGGTCGATGCGGCTCCAGTACGTTTGGTCGTCCCTTCGTATCGAAAGACTGTAATCCGCAGCCGGCACGCTGGATGCATCAATGCGCACTTCTGCAAAGGCTGGAGCGGTTCGGCTGCCGAGGTCGACAGTGACGGGAGGTCTTTGCGGTGTGGAGGGCGTCACCCGCACGTGAGTGACGTGGTCGGGGGCCGTGAGGCTGCCATTATCGAGGGCGTAGCGCGCTTCGTGGAGTTCGGCCGACAGTCGGTGGCGTGCGCCTGAAGATCCGATCGCGAGGCCAAGGGCAGCGACGAGCGCAACCGACAGCGATGCCACCACGCCAGGATGACACCACCGCATCTTCCCGGTGGAACGTGCGGGGCGAGCTCCGGTCAGGTCCAGCAGGTGCTCGAGGCGTTCGCTGGCCGAAGGCAGGTCGAGGGCATCCAGCAGGGTGGGATGACGCTGCAGCATCCGCTCCAGGTATCGGCACTCCGCTTCCGGGAGTTGGCCCAGGACGTAGCGCTCGACGATGCGGGAATCGGCGATGACGTGCGGCTCCATTCGCGGCGTAGTCTCAAGGCCAGACGGACGGACAGGATGCCAATTGTGTAATGTCCAGTACAGGAACCCGTTCACAGCTTTGGGTCAGGGGAGCGCAGATGGACGATTCGGCCTTTTTGCTGGCGCTCGAGGCGGCTGATCTGACCCCAGCGGAATTCAATCATCGGGCGCATCTGAGGGCCGGCTTCCTCTATCTCGGCCGTCACGATTTCCCGGGCGCCTGCGTCGCGATGAAACGCGCGATTCTCGGGTTTGCCACCCGGCACGCCAAGGCCAGCCTGTATCACGAAACCCTGACGGTGGCCTACCTCGCCCTG
>CAXBRZ010000279.1:0-4064 GCA_963978075.1 uncultured bacterium
CCGCTACGACCGACCGACGAGCAAACGCCCGCCGTGGTGGCGCGGCGCTCTCGAACCTTGGAGGTGAAGCTTTCGTGAAGTCTTCCTGGACCCTGACCCCGTCCGCCGCGGTCCGCGCGGCGGTCGAGGCTGCGGGACTCGAAGGCGTCCGCGTCGACACGCGCCAGGATCCGCGCGGACTCGTCAAGGGTGCGCTCTGGCCGGAAGAGGCGATCTCGCTTGAGGACGCACTCAGGATCTACACGATCAACGGTGCCAGGGCGCTGCGCCTTGAGGCGCAGACCGGCTCCCTTGAGGTAGGCAAGTCAGCAGACCTTATCGTCCTCGACCGTGATCTTTTCAAGGTGCCGACCGCTGAGCTTGGGAAGACGCAGGTGCTCGAGACGTGGTTCGAGGGCAAAGTCGTCTACGCAGCGAAGCACTGAGAAGCAGGGAAAACGCATGGCACGCACAGGCTTCGTATCGCATGAGTACTACTTCTGGCATCACACGGGCGCCAGCGCCGGACCCTTGCCGTATGGCCTTGCCATCCAGCCTGACGGGCATCCGGAGAGTCCGGCCACCAAACGACGGATGCTCGGTTTGCTCGAAGTCACCGGTCTGCTGTCACAACTGAGCCGTATCGAGCCTCGCCTTGCCTCGGAAGAGGAACTCCTCTGGTTTCATACACCGGAATACCTCGCCCGCGTCGAGGCGATGAGCAATGGGATCGGCGGCGACGCCGGAGAACTGACCCCGATCGGAACCGGGTCGTATCACATCGCAAAACTGTCAGCCGGCGGAGTTCTTGCCGCGGCAGATGCCATCCTCAAGGGCGAGGTGCGCAATGCCTATGCGCTGGTCCGGCCGCCGGGCCACCATGCGGAGGCTGACCGAGGACGCGGGTTCTGCGTGTTTGCCAACAACGTGATCCTTGTGCACTACCTGCGCCGGGTCCATGGGCTCACGCGGATCGCGATCGTCGACTGGGATGTGCATCATGGCAACAGCCAGGAAGGCGCTTTCCTCGAGGATCCTTCGGTTCTCACCATCTCGTTGCACCAGGACAATTATTATCCGCCGATGTCGGGCGGCATTGAGGTCAACGGCAGCGGTGCCGGCAAAGGCGCGAACATCAATGTGCCCTTGCCCCCAGGGTCAGGTCACGGCGCATATGTCGACGCCTGGTCGCGCGTCGTGGTGCCGGCCCTGGATCGCTTCCGCCCGGAGTTCATCATCGTCTCCAGCGGCTTTGACGGCAGCGCCATGGATCCTCTGGGCCGGAACATGGCCACCAGCGAGACCTATCGCCAAATGGCGATGCTCACCGTTCAGGCGGCCGAGCGCCTCTGCGGGGGTCGCATGCTGGCATTGCACGAGGGCGGCTACTCCACAGCCTACGTGCCGTTCTGCGGGCTGGCCACGCTTGAAGCGATGTCGGGCATCAAGACGGCTACCGATGATCCGTTCATGCCGATATTCGGTGGCATGGGCGGGCAGGACCTGCAACCGCACCAGAAGGCCGTGATTGACCAGGCGGCGGCGTTGGCGGCGGCTGTGCCGGCCGGCTGATAATCTTTGACTGGGTTGAAAGTTTAGTCTGTCCACAAAGGGGGAGTACATGAAGAACGTGATCGGGGGGCGCATGGCGTCCATGGCACTGGCCTCGATGATCGGTGCGATCCTGAGCCCGGTGGCCGCTTCGGCGGCGGAGGCGTCGGCCAACTCGCTGGAGGAGATCGTCGTCACGGCCCAGCGCCGCGAGGAACGCCTGCAGGACGTGCCCATCAGCGTGAGTGCCTACGGACAGGCGACACTCGACGCACAGTCGATCCGCAACATCGATGATGTCTCGCGTCTCGCACCCGGCGTGAATTTCGCGCACGGCACCAACTACAACTCGGCCTCCTCGGACATCGCCATCCGTGGCGTCCAGTCAAGTGCAGGCGCCGCGACTACCGGCGTCTACATCGACGACACGCCAATTCAGACCCGCCACCTGTCGTTCGGCACCTTCAATGCGTATCCGGCCCTGTTCGACATCGGCCGCGTCGAAGTTCTGCGCGGACCGCAGGGCACGCTGTTCGGCTCGGGCTCCGAGGGCGGTACCGTCCGTTTCATCATGCCTGAGGCGCAACTGACCGGCGAGTCGGCGTATCTGCGCAGCGAGTTGGCGACGACCACACACGGCGATCCGTCCTATGAGGTGGGGGCCGCCTACGGTGCACCGATCACCGAAGGCTCGCTTGGCTACCGCGCGAGCGTGTCCTACCGTCGCAATGGCGGATACATCGACCACGTGGACTACCTGACCCAATCGGTGACCGACAAGGCCTCCAACTGGGACAGCGCCATGACCGCGCGCGTCGCGCTCAAGTGGAAGGTCAACGATTCGCTGACCATTTCGCCGTCGATCTACTATCAGACCACCAAGCTGAACGACACCTCGGCCTACTGGGAGCCGGTGCCGGGGACGGACCCGACGGGAGGTTTCCTTTCCGTTGAGCACATGCGCAATGGCAACCGCGGCCGCAATCCGAGCGACGACAAGTTCACCCTCAGTGCGGTGAAGGTCGAATACAACACCGGTGACCTTGCGTTCGTGTCCAACACGAGCTACTTCGTGCGCCGCCAGTCTGCATTCACCGACTACACGGAGTTCGACCGTTCGGTGTTCCTTGGCAATCCGTACGTCACCGACCCGGCAGTCTCGGCGCCTACCGAGTGGGCGGACAACCAGGACAACTTTACGCAGGAATTCCGGCTTACCAAGAACGATCCAGCGGCTGCGCTGAACTGGACGATCGGCGTGTTCTATCAGCACTCCAAGGAGAATACGGTCGAGAACGTATACGACCCATTCATCCTCAATCAACTCGGTCTGCCGGTGGGTGACGGCTACATCTACAAGCAGGATCCGTTCCTCGCTGTCGACAAGCAGTTGGCGGTATTCGGTCAGGCCGACCTCAGGCTCAGCCCACGCGTCAAGGCGACGATGGGTGTGCGCTATTCGAATGCCGAATTCTCCAATGACACCTACTACTCGGGCTTTGTGGTGGGGCCGCCCGTCTCGTCGCAGGGTACGCTGAAGGAACACCCGGTGACGCCGAAGGTCGGTATCAACTTCCAGGTCACGCCGGACAATCTCCTCTACGCTTCGGCCGCGAAGGGTTTCCGTGTCGGTGGCGCCAATCCGGCCATCGGTATCTTCTGCGGCCTGCAGCCCGGGCCGTACTACAACTCGGACTCCGTGTGGAGCTACGAGGTGGGTTCGAAGAACCAGTCCTCCGACCACAAGTTGATGTTTGACACCAGTGCTTACATCATCAAGTGGAAGAATGTTCAGCAGAACGTCTACCTGCCGTGCGGCTTCCAGTTCACGGACAACCTGGGCAATGCCGAGTCGAAGGGCTTTGACATGGCTTTCTCGTTGAAGCTCTGGGATTCGTTCTGGTTCGGCGGGACGGTAGCCTATACGAGTGCTACGTACAGCGAGGACGTGCTCAAGGTGGTCTCGGGGCAGACGCTGCCGATCGCTCAGAACGGTGATCATCTCGCCGGTGCGCCGTGGAACCTGGCCGTCTGGGGCCAGGCCAACTTCGCGGCGTTTGGCGGCGACGGCTACGTGCGCATGGACTTCCAGCACAACGAGGAACAGCGCGACCGGACACCGGAGCAGAACCCGGCGAACTACACCTACCAGTTGTGGCGCCGTGGACTGCCGTCGGTCGACAACCTTTCGCTGCGTGCGGGCGTCAACTACGGGCGACTTGATGTCTCGGCGTTCGTCACCAATCTGACGAACTCCCTGCCGGCGCTGACCCGTAATCAGGACGTGGGCACGCCGACGGGCGGAACGCCGCTGTTCTACGACATTACCCAGCGTCCGCGCACCTTCGGTGTGACGGCCACCTATCGCTACTGAGCGGGGTGCTGGGGGACCCGGTGTCGCCGGAGACGGAGACGGGGGCGGGTGCGGCTGCATCCGCCCCTTTTTTTGTGTCATCAGCGAGGGCGAGGGTGAGGCGGGCGATTCATCGGGTGTTGATCGGACTGAGCGGGCTGTGTCTTGCCGTGGGCGGGGC
>CAXBRZ010000280.1:0-4058 GCA_963978075.1 uncultured bacterium
GGGAGGGGCCAAGGCCTACTGCTCGGGCGTGTGGGTGGGGGCTGCAGCCATCCTGACCGCAGCCCATTGTCTGCAGGGCGAGCCGGAGGTCTGGTTCCATTACGTGGTCGCTGACGACGTAATGGAAGGCACCCGCGAGCGTACGCCCGTCACGGCGCGCGCGCTGGCACAATTGTTACCTGAGGATATCGACGCGGTTCAGGTGATCGAGGCGTTACGCGTGAGATACGAAGGGCGCGGGATCGAGCTGGTGGAGGTGGGCGGCGGCCTGCGCTTCCGCTCCGCGCCCGATCTGGCGGAACGGTTGCGCCGGTCCGAGCGTGAGGACGAAGAAGAACAGCGCGACCGCGATCATGCCGATGGCGAAAGGACGATGGTGCAGCAGCGCGAAGACCTCACGCGCTCGGATCGCCGGCTTTTCCGGGGGCAGCGCAGGCAGGCTCCGCCATTGCCAGACCAAGGCAAGGGCCGCGAGCGGAACGACACAGAAAAAGGCGCCTCGCCAGCCGATCAAGCCGCCCAGCAGGCAGATAAGCGCGGATTCGAGGAGGAACTGCACGAGGCGACGCTTAGGCACACCCGAGGATTCTTCGCCGCGCAGCGCGTCAAGGCCGAGAAAGCCGCCTTCCTTGCCCCATGCGCAGGTGAACTGCAGTCCCGAGACGAGCGGCGAGTCATCCGGACCGATGTCGTGGGCCCATTCGCGGTAGGCCTTTTCGATGCGCAGGCTGTTCAGGGCGTGATAGCCACAATGGGCAAGGCCATGGCGGGCGCCCTCGGCCACGATGGCGTCGTACACCGGCAGCGCAAACCCGGTGGGCACGTAGAGCTCAAAGCCCAGTTCGCCTACATACGTCAGGCGAATCGCGAGCACCGTCTGATAGCCGAGGCGGATCTCGCGCGCGGCCCCAAAGGGGAAGGCCTCGTGCGAGAGATCATCCTCGCTGAGCGACTGCAGGAGCGCGCGCGCATTCGGCCCCTGCACGTTGAGCATGGCGTAGGCCTGGCTGATATCCGTCAGCACGGCAAACGCGCCGTCCGGGATCCGGTTGCGTATCCAGCTCTCGACATGCGTCTGGGTAAAGGCCGCCGTCAGCACCAGAAAGCGATCGGCCGCGAGCCGTGTCACCGTCAGGTCCGCCTCAATACCGCCGCGCTCATTGAGGAACTGGGTATAGACGCAGCGCCCTGCCGGCACATCCAGATTCGCAGTGGAGAGAGGATTCAGCACCTTGAGGGCGTCACGCCCCTGCACCAGCAACTTGCTGAACGAGGACTGCTCGAAAAGCCCAACCGTCTCACGCACCGCTCGATGCTCGCGTGCCGAAGGCTCGAACCAATTGTTGTCGCGATCCCAACCGTAACGGTACTGGGGCGTTTCGCCCCGCCCCGCATACCAGTTGGGTCGCTCCCAACCGGCGCCCTCTCCGAAACAGGCTCCCGCCGCCGCCACACGATCATGCAGAACCGTCTTGCGGACCTCCCGTGCCGTACTCCACTGCCGGGCCGGCCAGTGATCCTGGTAGCCGATGCCGAGGGACTCGACAATGCGGTCCGCGAGGTAACGCGAATTGTCCTGCCATGCATGGGTTCGTCGCAGGTTGACCGACCACACGTCCATCGGCGGATGGCCGTCCACGATCCACCGCGCCATCACCTGACCGACACCACCACCGGACAAAATACCCAGGGAGTTGAAGCCGGCGGCGACAAAGAAATTCCCAAGATCAGGCGCTTCACCCATAAGGTAATTGTGGTCTGGCGTGAAGGATTCCGGTCCGCAGAAGAGCAGCCGGATCGGCGTCTCCAACAACACCGGCACCCGACTCATGGCCTGTTCGATGACCGGGCTCACCCGCTCCCAGTCGGGCGTGATCTCGCCAAACTCGAAGTCGGCGGGGATTCCATCGACTCCCCACGGCCGGGAGTGCGTCTCAAAGAGGCCCACCATGATCTTGCCCGCCTCTTCGCGGATGTAGGCGGAGTTGCCCGGATCGCGCAGGATCGGCAGATGTGAGTGCACGCCCTCGACCGGTTCGGAGATCAGGTAGTAGTGCTCGGCCGCCTGCAAGGGCACGTTGACCCCGGCCATGCGTCCGACGTCTCGCGCCCACATGCCAGCGCAATTGACGACGAATTCGGCCTTGATGTCGCCGCGGTCGGTTTGCACGCCGGTCACGCGTCCGCCGTGCTTGAGAATGCCCGTCACCTTCGTATGCTCAAAGATGCGTGCGCCACGCATCTTCGCACCCTTGGCGAGCGCTCGAGTGACGTCACCGGGATTGACGCGCGCATCGTTCGGAAAATGAAAAGCCGCTGCAAGGTCGTCCACAAAGGCAAGCGGCCAGAGCGCCTTTACCTCCTCGCGACCGATCTCGCGCGCTTCCACGCCGAACGAGGCGGCCATGTGCAGGCCACGCCGCATTTCATCGGCCTTGGCGGCGGTCTTCGCCAGCTGGATCGAACCGGTAGGAATGATCCCGGTGGCCTGGCCCGTCTCCGCCTCCAGCCGTCGGTAGAGATCCTGCGTGTATTTCGCCAGTTTCGTCTGCGTCTCGGTATCACGTAGCGTGGTCAGAAGACCCGCGGCGTGCCAGGTGGTACCGCTGGTCAGCTGCTTGCGCTCGAGAAGGACTACGTCGGTCCAGCCCAACTCCGCAAGGTGATAGGCAATCGAATTGCCGATCACGCCGCCGCCGATGATGACAACGCGCGCCTGCGTCGGGAAGGTTTCGCTCATGGTCGTGACGGCCTGTAAAGCAGTGAGGGAAATCGGGAAATCACAAGGAAGACTGACGCTTCCGCCCAGCTCTGTCCATTCGCATCTGCCCCGAACCTTAGGTCATCGCGCGCCCCATCGGCGCAGCCTCAACCGCTCGGAAGGGAGTCAGCGGCTCGCATGCGGTCGACATACCTCGCGATAATGTCGACTTCAAGATTGACGGGCTGACCTACGGCAAGTGCCCCAAGCGTCGTCACCTCACGGGTATGCGGAATGAGATTCACGCCAAACACGCAACCTTGCACTTCATTGACGGTGAGACTGGTGCCTTCGATGGTGACGGAACCTTTCGCGGCGACATAGCGCGCCAATCGCTCGGGCACCTCGATCGATACCCGCAGCGAGCGGGCGTCCTCCGCAAGGGCAACGATCGTCGCAACTGCATCGACATGACCCGTCACGTAATGGCCGCCGAGCGGATCACCTGCCCGCAGCGCCTTTTCAAGGTTGACCTTCGCGCCAACCGCGAGTTGGCCGAGAGTCGTACATGCCAGGGTTTCGTTGGAAACGTCGGCCGCAAACGCCCGCGGCAGTAGTCGCGTGACGGTCAGACAAGCGCCGGCAACGGCAATCGAGTCACCGAGCGCAACGCCCTGCAAAGGCAGATCTGCCGTATCGATCAGCAACTCGACATCACCTTCCCGGGGAGTCATCCGCTCCACCTGACCGACGGCCTGTACGATTCCTGTAAACATCAACGCTTCTCCCTACCCACCGGCACGAGCGTGAGGCGCAGGTCCGCACCCACCTGTGTCACATCGGAATACCGGAAATCCCAACGATCCCCCAGTTCGTCCAGCAAGGGCAGCATTGCAAGCGGTGCGGCATCGTGCCCGAGCATGTGGGGTGCAAGGTAGAGGAGGAACTCGTCCGCGAGTCCCGCCTCGATAAAACTGCCGGCGAGGCGTGCACCGGCCTCCACCAGCACCTCGTTGATCCCGCGCGAGGCCAGCAAGCGCAGCACGGCTGCAAGATCGCGCGCCGAGCCCTCGGGCGGCCGCAGGACTTCCGCTCCCGTGTTGGCGAGCGCCGCGATCCGCTGCGCATCGGTGCTGTCGGTCAGCACGAGGATGGGACCCTCCTCGGCAAAAAGGCGTGCCGAGGGCCGCAGCGCCAGCCGTGTATCGAGCACCACCCGCAGGGGTCGCCGTCCCGCGAGGTCGAGCGACGGATCCCGCACGGTCATGCGGGCATCATCGCGATCGACCGTGGCCGCACCGCTCAGTATTGCGCAGGAGCGCGCCCTGTACCGTTGCACGTCGGCACGCGCAGCCTC
>CAXBRZ010000281.1:0-4052 GCA_963978075.1 uncultured bacterium
AAGAGCGCTTTCCGTGCGATACGTACGCGGGATGTTGTTCCGGTGACACGCATCTTCAAATGCGCCATCCAGCGCCGCGGTATCCAGAAACGGCCGCAAGGTCCATTCCGCAACAGCTGCGTGGAAAATATTGCCCTGTAGCAAGACATCCAGGCGGTCACGAGGAGCCTTGGGACGATCCATCAGCTTGAGCGTCTTGCGGCCGAAAAAGAGGAACGGACACTGCAGGTACGATTCGACCGAACTGGCGCTCAAATGCGTATGTTGCTCCACCAGGCGGCGCTGCAACGCGTCGTCCTGAATGGGAGCGTCATGGTGCACCGGCACTTCCAGACTGGGCGCGGGCCGAACCTTGGTCCCACAATCCGCAACATCATAGCCTTCCAGGAAAAACGACCGAAGCGTGGGCTGCCCCGCCTCATCGTATTGCGGGTAACTCAGGACTGTCCGCTTCGTTGCGCGCGTGATGGCCAGCTGAAACAGAAAGCGCTCTTCACGATCGTGGTCTTCCGCCGTATCCAGCCCGGCTTGCCGCCGCGCTTGGTCCCCCACAATCGAATCCTTGTTGTGATACTTCGGAAACTGCCGCTCCACCAGCCCGCACACAAACACCACCGGGAGCCGCCATTGCCGGGCTTCATGCGCATCCAGCAGGTGCACAACGTTGCGACGCTGATCGGCAACCAGAAGATTCTCATGTTCCAGCACCGTCTCGACGTGCGCCCAGAACTGCGCGAAGGGCATCCGGCCCTCATCGGCGAGCGCCTTTGCCGCACTGTCCATCGCGTCATCCCACGCGGCCCGTGCGGCGGCGACGACACTGGCTGCGCAGGGAACCGAGTGTCTTGCCGGCCATGCCGTTCTCGCCGCCACCGGGCGCCGCCAGGTGAAGGGCGCGCGCGTGGCGCCGCTCGGTCAGCCGTCGGCGGCGCATGACTTTGCCTGTGATGCGGTACTCGTCAGCGGCGGCTGGGGTCCTGTGATCCATGCATCGCTGCAGGAAGGCGGCACCAAGCGCTTCGATGCGGCGGCGGCCGCGTTCGTGTCGACCGATGCGCCGGACGGGCGCAGCACCGCCGGCAGTGCCAACGGCGCCATGGAACTCGGCGCCGCTCTGAAGGACGGCGTGAACGCAGGCGTGGCGGCGGCCGTCAGGGCCGGTCATCGCGGCCCGATGGCAGCGGTTCCGGCAGCGGTGGGCGATCCTGAGCCTGCGCTCGAGGCGTTCTGGCGCTCGCCGGCGGACGAGGCGCTGGAGAAGCGGCAGTTCATCGATCCGCAGAACGACGTGACGGTGGCTGACCTTCGCGCCACGCTCGCCGAGGGCTTCATCGACATCGAGCACGTCAAGCGTTTCACGGCCCTCGGCTTCGGGACCGACCAGGCGAAGTTTGCCGGCCCGCTCGGTGCGGCCGTGGTGGCCGAACTGCGCGGCGAGCCGGTGCCCTCGGTCGGGACCTCGCGGCTGCGTCCGCCGTTCCATCCGGTCACGTTGCGCTCGCTCGCCGGCCATCGGGTCGGTGCGCATCTGCGTCCGGCAAGGGTCACGCCGCTGAACGACTGGCACGTCGCCAATGGTGCCGTGATGGAAGCGATGGGCCTTTGGATGCGCCCGCGCTTTTACCGGGCCAACGGCACCAATGCGTACGATGCGGGCATCGTCGAGGCCGGCCGTGTGCGCACCAAGGGCGGCATCGTCGATGGCTCGACGCTCGGCAAGATCGAGGTGGCCGGTCCCGACGCGGCGGCGTTCCTGGACGCGATGTATCTGAGCCGTGCCAGCACCATCAAGGTGGGCCGCTCCAAATACATGGTGAACCTGCGCGAGGACGGCATGGTGCTGGATGACGGCATCGTGCTGCGCCTCGCCGAAGACCGGTTCCTCGCGACCGTGAGCACCGGCCACACCGACCACATGGTGTCGCACTTCGAGCATTACCGTGAAACCGAGTGGGCGCACGCGCGGGTCACGCTGACCGACGTCACCGATGCGTGGGCCGTGATCGTCGTGGCGGGTCCGGAGAGCCGGGCGGTGCTGGCATCGCTCCTCGGCAGCCAATGGCAGGAGACGCTCGCCTTGCTGCGGCACATGGACTTTGTGCGCGGCAAGCATCTGGGTGCGGACCTCACGGTCCTGCGCGCGAGCTTCTCCGGCGAACTGGCCTTCGAGCTGCACTGCCGTCCGTCGATCGCACGACCGCTGTGGGAAGCGCTCGTCGGCGCGGGCCTTGCGCCCTATGGCCTTGAGGCGCTCGACATCCTGCGCCTCGAGAAGGGCTATCTCGTCTCCTCGGAACTGAATGGCCAGACCACGCCCATGGACCTTGGGATGGAATCGCTTGTTGCGCTCGGCAATCCCTGTGTCGGCCGCGATCTCCTGGACCGCCCCGCGTTCCACGAAGCGCATCGCGGCCGGCTCGTCGGCCTGCGCGCGAGCGATGCCAAGAGCCGCTTCCAGGGGGGCGCCCAGCTGACCGAGGATGCGGTGAGTGCGGTACCGGTGGGGTACATCACCTCCTCGGCCTACAGCCCGGCGCTCGGCGAGTGGATCGGCCTTGCCCTCGTCTCGCGCGCTGTGCCGGTCGGGACGACGCTGTACGTGCGCGACCCGCTGCGCGGTGACAACACGACGGTCAGCGTGGTGAGCCCTGTCCATTACGACCCGAATGCCGACCGGATGAAGTCATGACGTACGCGTGCCAGATCACCATGGGCGCCGAGGCGCCGGACCTTGAGTTCATCGCCTACACGTATCCGCCCGTGGGCGGCG
Source organism: uncultured bacterium (assembly GCA_963978075.1). Taxonomy (GTDB): domain Bacteria; phylum Pseudomonadota; class Gammaproteobacteria; order Steroidobacterales; family Steroidobacteraceae; genus CAIKZZ01. The sequence goes on from CAXBRZ010000281.1 coordinate 2,771, forward strand.
AGGGTGTTCTGCCGCTGGCGCCGGGCGCGTCGGACGGCGGGTTGCTGCACGTGGCGCCAGGCCGCTGGTTCGCGCCGGCCGCAGGCGAGGCCTTGCGCGAGCGCCTCGCCGCGCTCGACGGGGTAGGCAGTTGCGTCGAGGTGCAGGGCAAATGGTGCCGCGTGGATCTTGAGGGGCCGGACGCCGCGGCCGTGCTCGGCGAGACGGTGGATGTCATCGCGGTGCTGGCGGGCCGTGCGTGCGCGGCGGTGCTGCTCTTTGACTGCCCGTGCGTGCTGGCGCGCAGTGCCGGCGGCTTTACGGTCTGGACCCGTGCGAGTCACCAGCCCCACCTCGTGGCGGAACTGTTGCGGCTGACGGGTCGCTAGGGTGAGCACGTCGCTGCGGGTGCCGCGACAGGCCTTGCTCGACGCCCTGCGGGCATTTTCGATCGCCGGCCGTGAACTGTCGTTCAAGGCGGCAGCCGATGCGCTCTTTCTCACGCCGTCGGCGATCAGCCACCGCATCCGCGACCTCGAGGAGCACCTCGGCCAGCCGGTGTTCGTGCGCAAGACCCGTGCGGTCGAGCTGACCGATGCGGGCCGCGCCCTGCTCGACGAGATCGACCCGCTGCTGCAGTCGCTGGATGCGGCGCTCGACCGCGCCGGCAAGCGCGCGCGGCGTCGCGTGCTGCGCATCGCCGCGCCGCCGTTCATCGCCACCGACCTTCTGCTGCCGAACATCGAAAGCTTCTACGGCATGCAGCGCAAGATCGACCTCGACATCAACAGCGCGACCGCGCGCCCGAGCGCGCATTCGCCGCAGGCCGACGTGTCCATCGTCATCGCGCCCGAGCCGCCTCCGGATGTCATTTCCATGAAACTGCTCTCGCCGCGCTTTGTCGCCGCGACGGCGGCCGCCATGGCGCCGGTGGCCAAGGAACTCGGTCCGCATCTCTTCGAGCAGATGCGCCGCATCGTCTACCGTCACCGCTCGGACCTGTGGACGCAGTGGTTCAAGATGAGCGGAATACCCGCGCGGCGCTCCGGCTCCATCATCCAGGTCGACACGTTTCCGGCGTCGATCGCGGCAGCGTCGGCCGCCACCGCGGGACCCTCCTGAAAAACGGCGCCGCCCGAACCCTCCCTTATTACTCCCGGAACCGCCCGAGTTACGCGATGGCTTAGCCAGGACCTCGACGGCCCGGACGAGAGGGTCTTTTTTATACCTTGTGACTTCAACCTCTTGGCGGAGGTTCGCTGGCGTCAAATTGTACTCGAGCGCTGCCGCATGTAGCCGTACC
>CAXBRZ010000282.1:0-4034 GCA_963978075.1 uncultured bacterium
CACCGCCCTGGGCCTGCCGGGCGTGCTGCTTGGTCTGATTGTGTATTTCACGGTCAGGGAGCCGGAACGTGGTGCGGCCGATGGGACGGCCGCCACACCCGCCGAGCCCCTGGCGTTGGGGATGCGCGCAACGCTCAGGCACCTGCGGGCCAACCGCGCCGCCTTTCACCTGATTGGTGGCGGGGCGGTGGCCACGCTGTGGGGCTGGGGGCTCCTGTGGTGGACGCCCACCCACCTGGTGCGCAGCTTTCACTTAAGCGTGACGGAGGCCGGCGAGATGCTCGGTCCCATGCACCTCTTCGGTGGGGTGGCCGCGACCCTCGCGACCTACCTTGCCGTTGGCCCACTCGCGCGGCAGGACCCGCGGCGGGTCAGCTGGCTCATGGCGGCCATCGTGGCCCTCGCGACCGTGCCCTCCATCCTCCTCTTCCTGACCTCCGACCTCGCTACCGCGCGATGGATGCTGTGGCTCGTGGTGCCGGCCATCTATTTCTTCATCGGTCCGACCATGGGCCTGCTGCAGAACGTTGTCCCGCCGACCATCCGCTCCCAGACCATCGCGGCCCTCATGTTCGTGGCCAATGTCTTCAACCTGATCATCGCGCCGCAACTGGTGGGACTGGCGAGCGACGCGCTCGCCCCGGTGTTGCACAGCCCGTCGGAGTCTCTGCGGATTGCCTTGCTATGCCTGGCCCCCACCGGGTTCTGGGGCGCCTGGCACTACTACGCGAGCGCCCGTACCCTGCGTGACGCACAACGTCGCGCCAGCGGCGCCTGAGTCTGCCTCGGCATCGGCGCTACAATGGCGGACCGGCGCGTACCACGCCGGCCCGCCGGAGTCTTTATGAACAGTCCAGTCCTGCCGAGCCATACCCGGGTCGTCGTCATCGGTGGTGGCGTCATCGGCACGTCCGTTGCCTACCACCTCGCCAAGGCCGGTTGGACAGACATTGTGCTGCTCGAGCGCGACCGTCTGACCTGCGGCACCACCTGGCATGCGGCAGGTCTCATGGTGCGTTTCGGATCGACCTCCGAAACCTCCACCGAGATGCGCAAGTACACGCGCGAGCTCTACCAGAACCTCGAGGCGGAGACGGGGCAGGCGACCGGCTTCCGGCCGATCGGCCTCGTCGAAGTCGCCTCCGATCCTGGCCGCCTCGAGGAATACCGCCGCGTCGCCGCATTCAACCGCTACCTCGGCGTCGAGGTCCACGAGATCTCGCCGACCGAAGTGCAGTCACTCTTCCCGCTGGCCCGTGTCGATGACGTGCTGGCGGGCTTCTACGTTCCGGGCGACGGACGCGTCAATCCGGTCGACGTGACGATGGCGCTCGCCAAGGGCGCCCGCATGCGCGGCGTGACCATACTTGAGGGCGTGCCGGTCACCGATGTCACGACGAGCGGGCGGCGCGTCACCGGCGTGACCACGCCCTACGGCACCATTCGCAGCGACATCGTGGTGAACTGTGCCGGCATGTGGGCGCGTGAGCTCGGCGCACGCTCCGGCATCACCATTCCGAACCAGGCGGCCGAGCACTACTACCTCATCACCGAACCCATCCCCGACCTGCCGCGCGACATGCCGGTGCTTGAGGACCCAGGCTTCTACGGGTACTACCGCGAGGAAGGGGGCGGGCTCATGGTGGGGCTCTTCGAACCCGAGGCGGCGGCCTGGCAACTGGACGGCATCCCCGCCGATGGCAGTTTTCTCGACCTCCCGCCCGACTGGGAGCGCATGGCGCCGTTCCTCGAGCGCGCCATGTCGCGTGTGCCGATCACCTCCCGTGTCGGCATCCGCAAGTTCTTCTGCGGCCCCGAGAGCTTCACGCCCGATCTCAAACCCATCGTGGGCGAGGCACCGCAACTGGACGGTTATTTTGTGGCCGCCGGCCTCAACTCGATCGGCATCCTCACCGGCGGCGGCATGGGCCGGGCGCTGGCGCACTGGATCATGCACGGCACGCCGGATGTCGACGTCACGGCCTTCAACATCGACCGCACGCATGCCTACCAGGGCAATCGTGCCTACCGGCAGGCCCGCACCGTCGAGTCGCTGGGTCTCGTCTATCAATGTCACTACCCGAACCTGACCCTGCAAAGCGCCCGTGGCGCGCGCCGCTCACCGTTCCACGCGCGCCTTGCAGCGCTCGGCGCCCACTTCAAGGAAGTCAGCGGCTGGGAGAGCCCCGACTGGTTCGGGGATCCTGGCACCACTCCCGATCCAGGCCCACTCACCTGGGGCCGTGCGACCTATTGGGATCGCTGGGCGCGCGAGCATCACGCCGCGCGCAACGGCGTGATCGCCATGGACATGTCCTTCATGGGCAAGTTCCTCGTGCAGGGACGCGATGCCGGTCGCGTGCTCGACCGCATCAGTGCCAACGCGGTCAACGGCGCGGAAGGCCGGATCACCTACACGCAATGGCTCAACGAGAGCGGTCGACTCGAAGCCGACGTGACGGTCGCCAAACTCGAATCCGACCGTTTCCTCGTAATTGTCACCGACACCATGGTCGGCCACGTCGGTGCGTGGTTGCGCCGGCAAACGCCTGCCGATGCGCACTGCATACACACCGACGTGACCTCCGCCTACGGGCAACTGAACGTCCAGGGGCCGCGTTCGCGCGAACTCCTGCAATCGCTCACCTCGGCCGACCTGTCCGACGCCGCGTTCCCGTTCCGCACCGCACGCGAGATCGACATCGGCTTTGCCCGCGCCCTGTGCGTGCGCATGACATACCTCGGTGAACTTGGGTTTGAGCTGTACATCCCGAGCGAGCAGGCCGCCTACGTCCACGAACAGGTCATCGCCGCCGGTGAGCACTGCGGTCTTGTGCATGCCGGCCTCAAGGCGCTTGGCAGCCTGCGCATGGAAAAGGGCTACCGCGATTACGGGCACGACATCGACAACACCGACGGTCCTCTCGAAACCGGCTTTCGCTTCGCGCTGGCCTTCGACAAACCCGGCGGCTTCATCGGCCGCGAGGCGGTACTCGCGCGCGAGGCCGAAGGCCCGCTGACACGTCGCCTCGTGCAGGTGCTTGTCGAGGATCCCGCGGCACTGCTCTACCACGCCGAAGTCATCCACCGGGACGGCCGCGCCATCGGCTACGTGCGTGCCGCCTCGTACGGCCACACGCTTGGAGGCGCCGTGGGTCTTGCGATGCTCGAGCCGGGCTGTACGGTCGACGAGGCGTACCTCGCGAGCGGGCGGTATGAGGTCGACATCGCGGGCGTGCGATACCCGGCGCGGGTGAGCTTGAGTCCGCTCTACGATCCGTCCAACCGGCGCATCCGGGCATGACCCTGCCGCATCTTTTCCTGGCGGTGCTCATCACCGCGATCTGGGGCACCAACTTCGTCGTCATCAAGTTCGGGCTCGGTGCTTTCCCGCCGTTCCTGTTCGCGGCGCTGCGTTTCGGGGCTTCGGCTTTCCCATGGCTTCTCTTCGTGCGCCGGCCGTCCATCCCGCTGCATCTGCTCATGCTGTTTGGCCTGCTGCTCGGCGCGGGCCAGTTCGGCCTGCTGTTCCTTGCGATGCGTCATGACATCTCGCCCGGGCTTGCCTCCTTGCTGATGCAGACGCAGGCGTTCTTCACCATCGTGCTCAGCGCGATGTTCCTGCACGAGCGGGTCCGGCCGCTGCAACTGCTGGCCCTTGCCATCGCTGGCGGTGGCATTTCCCTGATCGGCATCCACATTGCCCTGCAACCGGACACGACCGTGACGGTGAAGGGATTCCTGCTGCTCATGTGCGCGTCGCTGTCGTGGTCCTGCGCGAACTTCGTGGTCCGCCGCGCCGGACGGGTCGACATGCTGGGCTTCATGGTCTGGTCGAGCCTCTTCGCCGTGCCGCCGCTGCTCCTCCTGCACGGTCTCACCTCGGGCTGGAGCGGCACGCTGGCGGCACTGGCGCAGGCCTCGCCCCAGGCGTGGCTCGCGGTCCTATGGCAAGCGGTGGGCAATACGCTGATCGGCTTCGGCATCTGGAACTGGCTGCTGACCCGTTATCCGGCAGCCACCGTCACGCCGAC
>CAXBRZ010000283.1:0-4026 GCA_963978075.1 uncultured bacterium
AGAAACAGCGTGGAATCCCGTCTGCTTGATATTCTGGTTTGCCCTGTGTGCAAAGCCCCGTTCACCAATACAAAACGGTCAGTGTAAAGCCCCGTCGACGTCAGCTTCATCGCGCCGCCTTCATTGACGATCAGCGTGAGATAGGAAATGGCCGTTACGGCGGTATCCGATTCGTCCGTGAAGAACAGATTGGTCACGACATGGCGTCGCTGCTGGTTCGCCTGGGCCTCCTTCGCACCACGGTACAACCCCATGATGGTGTCCTTGCCCTGAAAATCTCCGACCTGCCCCTGGCCGGCAATCGACATCGTGAAACGACCGTCGTCAGCAAAGACTTCGGCAAAGTAGTCGAGATGATTCTCGTCGTAAGCCCAGCCGAGTTTCCCCAGAATCTCCGCCACCGCCTGCTTGTCAGCCATCGTCATACTCCTTGCGTTGAATGCGGCCCCTGCCGCTGCTGATCACCCAATGTTAAGGCTCTCACCCCGCCACGATCCAAAATCGTCTGATCAAGACCTTCCCGAAGGCTTCAGCCACGTTCGCGCGCAGCCGCCATGCTGGCATTGATCTCGCGGGACGAGGGATTGCGGCGCAACGTGAGACCGCCGTTCACCTGCAAGACCTCGCCCGTCATGAAACATTCATCCGACGCAAGCCAAAGGGCAGCGTCCGCCACATCATCTACCGTCCCGATGCGGCCCATCGGATATTCCTTGAGGAACGCCTCCTCGAGGCCCGGCATGCGCACTTCCGCTTCCGTCATGGGCGTCGCCGTCAGGCCCGGGGCAATTGAATTGACCCGAACGCCTTTCGCGCCATATTCGTTGGCAAAGCAGCGCATGACTGCGTCCGTGCCGGCCTTGGTACCAATATAGGCCGCGTGATGCCAGAGCACTGCCTTGGTGGAGGCCGAGGACATCGTGATGACAGAGCCCCCTCCGGACTTGGCCATTCTCCCAACAAACGCCTGAAAGAAGAAATAGGGCCCCTTGAACTGCAGAGCCGTAATGCGGTCAAGATCCGCCTCGCTGGTTTCCAGGATCTTGGCGATCAGGCCCCATCCGGTGCAGTTCACTGCAATATCGACACGCCCGTAGGTGCTGACCGCCAGATCCGCCAGCGCCTCGACCTCATTCTTTTGCGTGATGTCGCACTGCGCAGCCACACCGCCAAGTTCGCCGGCGAGTGAGTCAAGCACATCCTGGTGACGCCCCGAGACAACCACGCGGGCGCCTTCCGCCGCAAACCGGCGAGCGATCACCTGACCCATGTTCCCAGGACTGGCCGCACCGAGAATGACCGCAACTTTCCCCTGCAATCTGCCCATGACCACTCCTGTCAGCCCAATCTTCGCAATGGATCCGCACCGTCCCATCCCTGTGACTTGCGCCGGATGTAATCGTAGAACCGCGTCAGCCCAGGCGTCGGCTCATAGAGTTCCAAGTAGTGGCCAAGCATCGGCATCTGCACCATGACAAAGCGCACGCCATCCGCTGTCGCCGCATCCATCACCACAGCACCGCCCTCACCACGGCAGTGCGCGAGGGTCGCTTCGAGGTCCTCGACCACATGAGCCACGTGATGCACGCCGGTCTCGTGCCGCGCGAACGCTTCGCGGACAACGGATGGTTCATCGTCATGTTGGGAAATGAGTTCCACCATGAGATCGCCCGCCTGACCATACGCTGAGGTGTGGTCGAAGCGCGCCCTACGGCCCCGGTACTCGCAGGACGCAAGCGGAACATGCTCGAGCAGATAGAAAGGTCCCCAGCCATAACGGCGCGCGCACTCAGCCGCAGCCGTCACCGGATCCGGGACGTGATAGGCGATCTGCGCGGCCCGCAGCAATCGAGGCGGGGCCGCGCGCTCTGCCACTTCAGCGCCCTTCCACCGAGAATGCGTAGAGGACATTCCCTGGCAGATGGAAATACACGCCGTAACCCGACGCTGCATACAGCATGCCGTCGTGCACCACCGGGCCACCGCCACCCATGGAGCCGCCGTGCGCCATGATGCCTGACAGCGTCTTGACTTCAGTGCGGGTGTTGTACTCCCACAGCACGTCACCACTGTCTGCCGAATAGGCCCGCAGCATGCCGTCCATGTGGCCCGCAAAGACGGCACCCGGGACGGCCGTCACGGCGGCAAGAATGCCAGGATCGCAGAACTGTTCGCCATTGCAGTGGTTGACGGCCGGATGGGACCACGCGGAAGTCCCCGTGGCGACATCCAGCGCATACAACCCCGGCCGAGCCTCACCCGGATAGTCCGGATCCACTGCCTTGCCGATATCGGAAATCGGAACGTAAACGCGCTTGCCATCACTGGCCATGCCGAACTGAATGCCGCCCTGAGTACTGCCTCGGCCCAGGCGCTCTTTCCAGAGCACGCGCTGGTGCGTGTCCGGATCCAACGCGAGCACCTCGCCACTCTTCAAGCCCGCAAGAATCAGGTCCTTCCCTGCGGCCGTGCGGACGAGCATCGTTCCCGAACCGATATCGAAATCGGGACCGGCGCCGTCCGGGCAGTTGGTGTTTTTAAGCATGCAACCGACGTTCCAGGCGTCATCCGCAAAGCCCTGCCACGTCCAGCGTACTTTTCCGGAAGCAAGATCAATGGCCATGACCGCATCGGAGCGTCCATTGGCCTTACCGGAATAGTTGTCACCGGTGCCGACGTAGATCAGGCCGCGCTTGGTATCGACGGTCGGAGAATTCCAGATGGCTGCGCCCGAGGGAGCGAGGATGGGCGTGCCCACGCGGGTCTTGCCGACCTCTTGAGGCTTCTCGTCGATCGTATAGGTCTTCCAGGCTACTTTCCCCGAACGTGCGTCCAGGGCCACCAAGGCTCCGCGGAACGAGCAGCAAGGATATTTCGGATCGGCCATCGCCTCCTCGAGCGACGACACGGGAAAATACACGCGGCCGGCGTGGTAGGTCGGGGAACCCGTGATTGTCGCGCTCGGGTGGTCATCGAGCTTGAGCGACCACAGCAACTTGCCGGTACGGGCATCAAGCGCATAACCCCGTCCCACCAGATCACCGAAGAACACGGACGGCGTCGCCTTGGCATCTCCCGCCTTGAAGGTACTGACGGAGACTGAGGTCCGCACCTCCGCTCCCGCACGATAAGACCAGCGGACACAGCCCGATGCCGCGTCTAGCGCATAGACCGTGCCGTTCTGGCTGCCAACGTACAGGGCGCCCATGGCGAACGAGGGCTGCGACCGGGCACGGATCGCGCCCGGGAACGCGAACGCCCATTTGAGGCGCAGCTTGGGAACATCCGATGCACCAAGGCCCGCGTCCTTCGCCGGAACAAAGTGCGAATTCCCAAGATCCGCTCCCCAGTTCTTCACCGTCGGCGGCTTGCTCATGTCGAACGAGGCCGCAGACCCCTCGCAACGAGGCGCACTGGCCACGTCACCGGCACCCGTAAGATTGGCGGAACCAAGATAGGCGGCGACGGCATGCTTCTCCGAATCGGACAGTTTCTCCGCCTGCCCCTGCATCACGCCGGTGGTGAGCGCAGCGTAGATCGCATCAGGCTCCATCATCTGCAGGAACACCTGGGTCGGTGCCTTGGGCACCTGGCCTAGGTGACACTGCGCACAGACTTCGCCAAACACCTTTTCGCCAGGTCCTGCTGTCGCCAGAATCCGGGGATCTGCAGGTGCCGCAGCTTGTGCCGTGGACACGACGAAACCGGCAAATGCGATCCACTTGAGCGCTGTCGCTTTCATCTCAAGACCACCCCTCTTGAACGTTTATCGTGATACGCGAGTCTGAATCATGCCTTGCGGATTCCTAGCACACGATCGAGCTCCCGATGAAAATGCCTTACACGCACTTCCTGCTCGCCCCACAGCGGACCTCTGAAGCCACTGGACTTCGAACCTCGCTGCACGGCCGATACAAGTTCCACGTCCTGATTCAGGACAGGACCCAGATCCGCACGCTGCGTGATGTCGAAACTTTCAACAGCGGGCCTCGTCGCCCCCGTAATGTCGGTGTCCTTCGGCAGGCC
>CAXBRZ010000284.1:0-4022 GCA_963978075.1 uncultured bacterium
AGGTGGGCGGGCGCCGTGCGCGCCACGACCAGCAAACCGCTCGTGTCCTTGTCGAGGCGGTGCACGATGCCGGCGCGGGGCAGATGCGCCAGCGCCTCGTCGCGGCCCAGGAGCGCGTTCTGCAAGGTCGAGCGCGGATTGCCCGCGCCGGGATGCACCACAAGTCCGGGCGGCTTGGCGATCACGAGGATCGCCTCGTCCTCATGCACGACGTGAAGGTCGATGGCTTCCGGCGCGACCGTCACCACCGGTTCCTCCATCGGCATCACGCGCACCAGCTCGCCCCCGCGGACCACGTCGCGGGGCTTGGGGACCGCCCCGTCCACGAGCACCCGGCCAGCCTCGATCCACGCCTTCAGGCGGGTTCGCGAATAGTCGGGGAACAGTTGGGCGAGTGTCAGGTCCAAGCGCTGACCCCGCTGTGCGTCGGGGACGCGTTCTTCGAGGAATCCGGTCATGACGGGAACATACGCTATACTCCGCCGCGTTGCATTCGTCGGTAAGCACCCGTGACCCAGCAGACTGTCATTCCGTCTTTTCCCCGCCGGTCCGGACTGCGCACGGCCACCGCTTGTGCCATCGCCTTTGTGGCGCTCGCCGCCGGGGGGTGCAAGGCCTTCCGCCACCGCGACGAATCCGGCGCAAGCCCCGAGTCCATGCAGAAGCAGGCGCAGAAGTACCTCAACGAGGGCAGTTACGGGGCCGCCGTCAAGACCTACGAGGCGCTGACCGCGCGGTATCCGTTCAGCGACCCGGCCAAGCAGGCGCGCCTCGACCTGATTTACGCCTACTACAAACAGCACGAGAAGGAATCCGCCGTCGACGCCGCGGAAAGCTTCATTCGCGAGAACCCGACCCACCCGAGGCTCGATTACGCCTACTACATGAAGGGCCTCGTGTATTTCGAGCGGGACCTCAATTTCCTCGAGCGCTGGCTCAAGGTCGACATTTCCGAGCGCCCCCCGCAGGACCTTTCGAAATCACTGGACGCCTTCCAGTACGTCGTGCAGCACTACCCGCAAAGCCAGTACGCGGCCGATGCCCACCAGCGCATGGTGTATATCCGCAACCGTCTGGCCGACTACAACATCCACGTGGCCCGCTTTTACGTGAAGCGTGGCGCGTGGGTGGCAGCACTGGCCCGTTCCCGCGAAGTGCTGGAGACCTATGAAGGCTCCCCGCGCACCCGCGATGCGCTGGAAATCTCGGCACTCTGCTACGACAAGCTGGGCATGAAGGACATGGCCGAGGACAGCCGCAAGACGCTTCTCGCCAACTTCCAGACCACGGGCGCGGACACCCAGGCCAAAAAGCACTGGTGGAAGATTTTCTGAGCGGAACGGGTTACCGGCTGCGGTAGCCCGACGTGATCGGATATCGCCAGTCCCTGCCGAAGGCGCGCCCACTGATGCGGATACCCGGCGGTGCCTGGCGGCGCTTGTATTCGTTGCGCTTGACCATCTCAAGCACCTTGCCGACGGTTGCTCGGTCAAAGCCGCGTGCCGCAATCTCGTCGACCGACAAGTCCTCCTCGATGAAGGCCTCCAAGATCGGATCCAGCACGTCATAAGGCGGCAGCGAATCCGTATCCTTCTGGTCCTCGCGCAGTTCCGCGCTCGGCGGACGTTCGATCACGCGCGCCGGAATGGCCGGCGAGAGGCCGTTGCGATAGTGCGCAAGCCGGTACACGAGCAGTTTGGACAGGTCCTTGATGGGCGCGAATCCACCCGCCATATCGCCGTACAGCGTGGCATAGCCCACCGCCATTTCGCTCTTGTTGCCGGTCGTCAGCAGCATGGCGCCGGTCTTGTTGGAGATGCCCATCAGCAGCACGCCGCGGCAGCGTGACTGGATGTTCTCCTCCGAGGCATCCCACGGGCGGCCGGCGAATTGCTCCCTGAGCGCCTCCTGGGTGGCAGCGAACATCGTTTCGATGGAGATGACGCTGTAGCGGACACCCAGGCCTTCGGCCTGCGCCTTCGCGTCGTCGAGGCTCATCTGCGAGGTGTAGCGCGAGGGCATCATGACTGCATGGACCCGCTCGGCGCCCAGCGCGTCGACAGCCACCGCCAGCGTGAGCGCCGAATCGATGCCGCCCGACAGCCCCAAGACCACGCCCGGGAAGCGGTGCTTGCCGACATAATCGCGCACACCCATCACGAGCGCGCCGTACACACTCGCCTCTTCGGACAGTTCCGGAGCGATCTCGCCCGGGATGGGCTCAAGGCGTCCGTCCCGACGGACAAGATCAACGGCCGCGGTTGCCTCACACCAGGCCGGGAGGCGGTGGGTGACGGTCCCGTCAGCCGACATCACGAAACTGTTGCCGTCAAAGACAAGTTCGTCCTGTCCGCCCACGAGGTTGACGTACACGAGCGGCAGCCTCACCTCCGCGACCCGCTGGCGCGCGACGGCCTCGCGCTCACGCTGCTTGCGCATCTGGTAGGGCGAGGCATTGATCACGAACAGGGCTTCCGCCCCGGCCGCATGGGCCGCCCGGGCGGGTTCCGCTTCCCACAGATCTTCACAGACCAGAAGCGCCACACGCGCGCCCTGCACGTCGAGCAGCGTCGGCGCCGAACCGGGCCGGAAATACCGTTTTTCGTCAAAGACCCGGTAATTGGGCAATGCCTGCTTGCGGTGATTGGCGTAAACCCGTCCACCGCGCAGCACCGCTGCCGAGTTGTAAATGGACTTGTCGCGGTACTCCGGATAGCCCACGACCACATCGACGTTGGCCGGCGCATCCGCACACAAGCGCTGCATCGCGGCCTGCACCTGACGGCGGAAGCCCGAGTGGAACAACAGATCCTCCGGGGGATACCCGGCGAGCGCCAATTCCGGCAGGAGCGCCACGTGGGCACCGGCCTTGGCGGCAGCCGACGCCGCTTCAAGCACCCGATGGCTGTTGCCATCCACGTCACCGACGCACAGATCGTACTGGGCGAGAAAAATCCGCAGAGTGGTGTCCACAGCGTGCCCGCCGCTGCGCCGCGTCAGCGGCGCGTGGCTTTCCTCGCCTTCGAACGGGCCGGGGCACGGGTCTTGGCGCTTGGCTTGGTCTTTGCCTTGGCGTTCGGCTTGGACTGGACCGCCGCCTTCGCCTTGCCGACCGACTTGGGCTTCGTCTTGGACTTGGTATTGTTCTTCGCCTTCGCCTTGCCTTTCGCTGCCTTGCGGGCCAGCAGTTTGGCCATCGCGGTACCGAGTTCCGCGGGCGATGAGACCGTCGTGACGCCGGCCGCCTTGAGCGCAGCGAACTTGTCAGCCGCGGTGCCCTTGCCGCCGGCAATGACCGCGCCGGCGTGACCCATGCGCTTGCCCGGCGGTGCTGTGACGCCCGCGATATAGGCAACGACCGGCTTGGTGACGTGCTTGCGGATGAACTCGGCGCCGGCCTCTTCGTCGCTGCCGCCGATTTCGCCGACCATGATGATGCCTTCGGTCTTCGGATCGGCCTGGAACAGCGCCAACACGTCGACAAAGTTCATGCCACGCACGGGGTCCCCGCCGATGCCGACGCAGGTGCTCTGCCCGAGGCCAAGACGCGTGGTCTGGAAGACCGCTTCGTAGGTCAGCGTGCCGGAGCGCGACACGATGCCGATCTTGCCCGGCTTGTGGATGAAGCCCGGCATGATGCCCACCTTGGCCTGCCCGGGGGTGATCACGCCGGGGCAATTCGGGCCGACGAGGCGCGTGTTGTAACCCTTCAGCGCTTCCTTCACCCGAATCATGTCGTTGACCGGAATGCCTTCGGTGATGCAGACGATGAGGCCGATGCCTGCGTCTGCCGCCTCGAGGATGGCATCCGCCGCGCCCGAGGCCGGCACGTAGATCATGCTGACATCGGCCCCCGTGGCCTTGACCGCCTCGTGCGCGGTGTTGAAGACCGGCAGCCCCAGATGCGTCTGGCCGCCACGGCCCGGGGTCACACCGCCGACCAGCTGACTGCCGTACGCGAGACACTGCTCGGAATGGAACGTGCAGATCGGAAGAGCGTCGTGTAGGGAAAGAGTGTAGAT
>CAXBRZ010000285.1:0-4010 GCA_963978075.1 uncultured bacterium
CATCCAGCACCACCGCCTGCAGCTGGCCGAACGGCTGTGGCGCGGCGGCATTGCTGAGCAACAGCGACAGCGATTCAGGCGTCGTGATCAGGATCTGGGGAGGCCGGCGCAGCTGCTTGCTGCGCTCATGGCTGGCGGTGTCGCCGTTGCGGATCGCCACCTGCAGCGGCCAGCCCATCGCATCGATCGGCTCCTCGATCGCCAGGGCCAGGTCGCGGCTGAGGGCCCGCAGGGGCGTGATCACCAGCAGGGCCAGGCCGCTGGTCGGCGGCTTGCTCTCCTTCGTCGCCAGGAGTTCGGCGATCGGCCCCATCACGGCGGCGTAGGTCTTGCCGGAGCCCGTGGGCACCTGCAGCAGACCGCTCTCGCCGGCCAGATAGGCGTTCCAGCACTCGCGCTGGAACGCCATCGGTGTCCAGCCCCGCTGAGCGAACCAGGCCTCGATCGGCGCCAGCGTGTCGGGTCGAGCGCTGCGACCGGGTGGTGGAGGGTTTGCCGCTGGCTGGCCGCTCGCGGATCGCGTGCTCCGGCGGCCCGGTCGTCTGTTGTCTCCACTCATGCTTCGACCTTCAGCAGCGCCAGGGCGCTGGCCAGGCTGTCGGCTTCGTGGGCCGGCTTGTCGCGCCGCCAGCGGCTGATCCGCGGGAAGCGGACGGCGATGCCGCTCTTGTGGCGCTTCGAGGCCTGCAGCCCTTCAAAGGCCAGCTCGAACACCTGCACCGGTTCGACAGCCCGCACCGGCCCGAAGCGCTCGATCGTGTGGCTGCGGATCCAGCGATCGAGAGCCGTGATCTCGCCATCGTCGAGGCCGGAGTAGGCCTTGGCGAAGCTCACCAGGCGGGGCTGTGCGGTGGCGGCGTCGTTTGAGCGGCCACTGTCACGGTTGCCGTCCGCTGGTTGATCCCACAGTCCGAAGGTGTAATCGGTGAACAGGTTGGCGCGCCGGCCGCTGCCGGCCTGGGCGTAGAGCAGCACCGCATCGAGTCGGTAGGGCTCGCGCTTGTGTTTCCACCAGTGGCCCCGCCTCCGGCCCGCCAGGTAGGGCGAGCTGAGGGCCTTGAGCATCAGGCCTTCGGCGGCGGCCGCTGCCGCCTGCTGCCGCAGGGGTTCGAGCTCCTGCCAGTGCTGGAGCGCCAGGCGGGGGGAGAGGCGCAGGAGGCTGGCGCCGGGGGCCTGCGCCGCCGCCGGCAGCTTCAGCGCCGCCACCCTGCGAGCAGGCGACTTCAGCGGGCCTCGAGTGCCATGCCGACAAGGCCAGTTTCGCCGAATTGCGTGTCTACAATCGCCCGGCCATCCTCACTCTGGCGTTGGCAGACGGGAGTACGCGACAGGTGGTGCTCGTCGGGCTGGATGATCGCCGTGCGCGCCTGCGCGCCGGAGCCGACAGTTTTGAGGCCGACCTGCTGGAACTGGAGTCCCTGTGGTTCGGCGATTACCTCATCCTCTGGAAGCCGCCGACCAGCCCCTCGGGCCTGATCCGTCCCGGTTCCCGTGGTCCTGAGGTCCTGTGGTTGCGCGCACGTCTCGGGGAAGCCCTCCCCGCCACGGATGCGGACTACTATGACGTGGCGCTCGGCCGCTCCATCGCCCGGTTCCAGCAATCCCATCATCTGGCGGCCGACGGTCTGGCCGGTACGCGCACGCAGCGGGTACTGGAAGGATCCTATGATCTGGCGGACGGGCCACGACTGCTCATGGAGAGACCCTAGATGTCTTTCATCCTTGATGCCCTGCGCAAGTCCGAACATGAACGTGACCGACACATCCTGCCGGGCGTGGTTCAGGCACCGCGGTCCGGCCGGTCATCCGGTTCATTGCGCTGGATCGTTTTTCTCTGCATCGGGGCATTTGTCCTGAATCTCGCCGCGTTGGCTTACGTCCTCTTGCGCGAGCCCCGGGCTGCCGGTTCGACGGCGACATCCGGCGCAACCACCGCCACCACGCCAACAGACCGCAGGGCGGCCGAGCCTCGGGCGGTCTCCATCGCCCCCGCTTCAGGAGCTGCCAGTACGGTGCGCCCGCTGGCAGAGGAGGCCATGGCCACGGGTCGCACCGCCCCATACACGGATGTTCCGCCGACCCCGCATACGCGGCCGCTCGCCCGCGGACGGGAGGCGATGAACGTTCCGGCGCCTGTTGCGCCGGTGACGGCCACGAATGTCGAGCCTGACCCGTCTGTCGCAGGGCTCCCCACGCGACGGCAACTGCCGGCAGCGCTGGCGTCCGCGCTGCCGGCGCTATCGGTCGACCTGCACGTGTACAGTCCGCAGCCTGCGCAAAGGTTCATGGTGATCTCCGGGCAGCGTGCGGTGGAGGGCGGCACCATCGCGGGTGGCATCGTTGTCGAGCGAATCACACCGGATGGCGCGGTCGCAGTCTTCCGGGGCACGCGATTCCTGCTCACGCGTGAATAGACTGCGAGACGCCCTGCGCACGAAGGATCCGCTGTGGACAAAATCTTGAACGCCATTGACGCGCCACAACTGACGCTCGCCCTGCGCGCAGGCGTGCACCGTCTGCTCGGCGCTCAGGAGCATCTGGACCGGATTAACGTTTTCCCTGTCCCTGATGGCGACACGGGCACCAACCTCGCAGCCACCGCAGGTTCGATGCTCGCGATTCTGTCGCAGCGCGCAGATCACGCCGGACGGCTGCTGGCGGCTTGCGCAGACGCCGCACTTGACGGTGCGCGCGGCAACTCGGGTGCGATTTTTGCGCAATGGCTGCTTGGCGTCTCGGATCGCGCCGCCGAATCGGCAGCGCTGGACGGCCACACGTTCGCATTGTCGATGGCGAGCGGAGCAACGTACGCGCGCGAAGCCCTCAGTGAGCCTCGCGAAGGGACAATCCTGTCCGTGCTGAGCGATGTCGCGGCAGCGATGATGGCAAAGGCTGGTCAGTTCAATTTCGTCCAGTTGTGCGAGCATGCCCGGCATGAATCACGCCGCTCCCTCGAAGCGACGCGGCACGGGTTGGACGTTCTGGAAAAGGCCGATGTGGTGGATGCCGGTGCCGCAGGATTCGCCGCATTTCTCGAAGGATTCACCGACTACGTGCAAAAAGGTGAGATCGACCCGCTGCCCGACGGAGTGAGCCTACCGTCCCTCGAGCGCGAGGCTGCCGGCAGCGAGGCAACGCTCGAACACCGTTGGTGCACCGAATGCATGGTGTCGGGTGAGGTTGATCGCAAGGCGTTGCGTGAGCGTCTCGCCGAACTCGGCTCCAGCCTGGTGGTTGCAGGCACCGGCCGCAAGGTCCGTGTGCACGTTCACGTGGCTGATCCGGGTGCCGTGTTTCGTCTGGCGGCGGAGTTCGGTGCGGTGAGCGGCGAAAAAGCCGACGACATGCAACGGCAGCAGGAATCCACGGCCCATGCGGCTCGCCGGCGCGTTGCCATCGTGACGGACTCGGCCGCAGACATCCCGGAGGATCTGCTCGAGTCACTCGACATCCATGTGGTGCCGGTTCGTCTTGGGTTCGGTCCAAAAGGCTATCTCGACAAGGTCACGATGAGCCCGGAGCAGTTCTATGCGATGCTGGTTTCAAGCCCGCATCACCCGAAAACCTCGCAGCCGGCGCCAGGTGACTTCAGGCGACTGTATGAGTTTCTGTGTTCCCATCACGACTCGGTCGTCTCCGTCCATGTCTCAGGTCGTGTCAGCGGCACACGCCAGTCCGCGGAATCTGCTGCAAGCCGAATCGCTCACGGGCAGCGCGTTCGCGTTGTGGACAGCTTCAGCGCCTCGGCCGGACAAGGGCTGCTGGCCATACATGCAGCCGAGCGCGCGGCAGAAGGCGCGGACGCCGAGGCAGTCCGTCACTCCGTCGAATCCTTGCGTGCGCGGACTTATACGTTTGCGTACCTTCCTACACTCGAGTACGCGGTCAAGGGCGGACGCGTTCCGCCATTTGCGCGCACCCTCGCGCGATGGCTGCACATCAGCCCGCTGCTGGCGACGCTCATGCTGGTATCGACCGTGTAGATGATCTGGCCGTTGTTGGGCACGCCG
>CAXBRZ010000286.1:0-4004 GCA_963978075.1 uncultured bacterium
GAGATCGAGGAGATCATCGGCATCGATGCCACTGACGCAGTCGGTGTGTCGGCCAAGACCGGGCAGAACGTGGATCAGTTGCTGGAGGCGATCGTGGCGCGGATCCCCGCGCCGAAGGGCGATCCGGAAGCCCCCCTGCAGGCGCTGATTATCGATTCGTGGTTCGACAATTACGTCGGCGTGGTCTCGCTGGTCCGTGTCATGAACGGTACGTTGCGCCGCGGGCAGAAAATCCGCGTCTGGTCGACGGGGCGGGCACATGAATGCACGCGCCTTGGCCGTTTTACCCCGAAGCGTCTGGATGGCGAGGATCTGTCGGCGGGCGAGGTCGGTTTTGTCATCGCCGGCATCAAGGAAATCGACGGTGCACCGGTCGGCGACACGATTACACTTGAGTCGGAACAGTGTCACGAGGCCCTGCCTGGCTTCAAGAGAGTGCAGCCGCGCGTCTTTGCGGGTCTCTTTCCTGTCTCGACGGATGATTACGAACAGTTCCGTGATGCCCTGCAGAAGTTGCGTCTGAACGACTCGGCACTGCAGTTCGAGCCCGAGGTGTCGACGGCACTGGGTTTCGGTTTCAGGATCGGGTTTCTGGGCCTTCTGCACATGGAGATCGTGCAGGAGCGGCTCGAGCGGGAGTATGGCCTTGATCTGGTGACCAGCGCACCGACCGTGGTGTACGAGATCGTCACCACGGACGGCGAGGTGCACAACGTCGACAATCCCTCCAAGCTGCCGCCTCTGGACCGCATCGAGGAAATGCGCGAACCGATCATTACCGCCAACATTCTGGTACCCCCAGAGCATGTCGGTGGGGTCCTGCAACTGTGCACCGAGAAGCGGGGCGTCCAGAAGAAGATGCTCTATGTCGGCAACCAGGTGTCACTGCAGTACGAACTCCCCTTGGCGGATGTGGTTCTCGACTTCTTCGACCGGCTCAAGAGCACGAGCCGGGGATATGCGTCCTTTGACTACGAGTTCAACCGCTTCCAGTCGGCCAACCTCGTTCGGCTGGATGTGCTGATCAACGGGGATCGCGTCGACGCCCTCAGCCTCATCGTGCACCGGGATACCGCCTATCATCGCGGTCGCGATCTCGTGGACAAGATGCAGGAACTCATTCCCCGGCAGATGTTCGAAGTGGCCATTCAGGCGGCCATCGGCAGCCAGGTGGTGGCGCGCGCCACCGTCAAGGCCATGCGCAAGAACGTGCTCGCGAAATGCTACGGCGGCGACATCAGCCGCAAGCGCAAGCTCCTCGAGAAGCAGAAAGAGGGCAAGAAGCGCATGAAACAGGTCGGATCCGTCGAGATTCCGCAGGAGGCCTTCCTCGCGGTGCTGCAGATCGGCAACAAATAGGAAATTGTCATGAGTTCTATGGGGCTGATCTACGATTTTTCTCTCGCATTGGTTGTGTTGGCAGCCATCTCCGGGGTGATCCTTCTCATTGACCGTCTGACGGGCGGTGCGAAGCGCCCGGCGGGTGCGCCCCTGCCGGTGGCAGTGGATTACGCCAAGTCCTTTTTCCCGGTCATCCTTTTTGTGCTGGTGATCCGCTCCTTCATTTTCGAACCCTTCAGGATTCCTTCCGACTCGATGATGCCGACGCTGTTGGACGGCGACTTCATCTTGGTCAGCAAGTTCAGTTACGGCTTGCGGCTGCCAGTCTTGAACACGAAATTTGTCGAGACGGGATCGCCTCAACGCGGTGACGTGATCGTATTCCACAAGCCGAGCGAGCCGGGCGTGAACTACATCAAGCGCCTGATCGGGCTGCCGGGTGACCGGATCGAGGTCAAGGGTGACGCGGTCTGGGTCAACGGAAGGGAAATGGTGTCGCGCGACGAGGGCCCGTTCACGGAAGACGAGTGCTACCGGAACTTCCATCAGGGGATCGAGCACCTGGACGCCGGTGACCACCGCGTCATGTATTGCCCGGTAGAGCCGCAGCGCATGTACAGCAAGTGCACGAATTCACGGTTCCTGACTTCCTGTCCGGTGGATCCGACGGTTCCGGCGGCGTTGTCGGCCGATGCGACCCTTGCGCCGACCGGCGTCTTCTATGTGCCGCCGGGCCACTACTTCTTCATGGGTGACAACCGCGACAACAGCGCGGACAGTCGTTTTGCCGAACTGGGATTTGTTCCCGAGGAGAACCTGGTGGGCAAGGCGGTGCGGGTCTGGGCGAGTTTCGGTCCCCATTTCATGCCGCGCTGGCGCCGCCTCGGAATGGCGGTTCGCTAGCAAAGGACGTTGGGTATGCGCAGCATGATGCGATCCGGTGGTTTTAGTCTCCTCTCGGCGCTGATGCTTTTCATCGGTCTGGGCTGCGCCATTGTGGTCGCGGCGCGGGTCGTGCCGTTGTGCCTCGAATTCCAAGGGGTCGCCAAAGCGATGGAGAATGTCGTCTCGGCGGGCGCAACCGAGCCGGTGGAAATCCGTCGACTGCTGGAGAAGGGCTTTTCCGTAAGCGATGTGAAGACCCTGAAGCCTGACGATGTGGACATTGCGCGCCAGGGTCTCGGAGTCGAACTCACCGCCGATTACGATGCCGTCGCGCCGTTGGCGGGGAATGTCGGTCTCGTGCTGCATTTTCACAAGGAAGTCTCCGTCGCGGGCGCACCGCAGTCGTGAGAACGGCACCGGGTTCTGACGCCGACTGGTTGGCGAGCGCGGTCGGCTACCACGCGCGTGATACCGCGCTCCTTGCGTGTGCGCTCACTCACCGGTCGGCGGGTGGTTCGGACAACGAGCGGTTGGAGTTTCTGGGTGATGCCGTCCTGTCCTTCGTGGTGGCCGGACTCTTGTACGAGGAGTTCGCAAATTCCGACGAAGGCGATCTGACGCGCTACCGCGCGGCGCTTGTCAGTGGCGACGTGGTCGCGGCGGTCGGGCGTGACTGCGGCATCGGTGAGCGCCTGCGCCTCGGGCCTGGCGAATTGCGGTCTGGCGGTTTCCGTCGACCTTCCATACTCGGTGACGCCTTTGAGGCGGTGCTCGGATTCATCTATCTTGACGGTGGCATTGAGGGTGTCCGCGAGGTCATCCATCGTCTGTGGCGCAGCCGGCTCGATGCGCTCAGGGCGACTCCTCCGGAGAAGGACCCGAAGACGCGTCTGCAGGAATGGCTGCAGGGACGGTCGCTTGCGCTGCCGGAATACGTGGAGGAGTCCGTGCGGGGTGAGCCCCATGCACGCACGTTCACCGTGGTCTGCCGGGTGTCAGACCCTTCGGCGCAGGCACGGGGCGTCGGCTCCAGTCGCCGGCGCGCCGAACAACGTGCGGCCGAGCAGGTACTGGCAGCCTTGCTGCAAGGGAATGAGACATGACGGAGGAGATGGCGCACCGGTCGGGTTTTGTGGCCTTGGTGGGACGGCCCAATGTCGGCAAGTCGACCCTCCTGAATGCGCTGCTCGATCGCAAGCTGTCGATCGTGTCGCCAAAGCCGCAGACCACGCGACATCGCATCCTTGGGTTGCTCAACCGCCCCCAAGCACAGATCGCACTGGTCGACACGCCTGGGCTGCATCTGGGCGGCAAGCGGATGCTCAATTCGGTCATGAACCGGACGGCGGCGTCGAGTCTCGCGGACGCCGACCTCGTTGCCTTCGTGGTTGAGGCACTGCGTTTTACGGAGGAGGACGAGAATGTCCTGCACCGGATCCGCAATCTCGGCCTGCCGACCGTGCTGATCGTGAACAAGGTGGACAGGGCGCAACCGCGTGAGCGACTGCTGCCGTACATCGCGGAGCTGTCCGCCATGCATCCCTTCGTGGAGGTGTTGCCGATCTCCGCCCTGAAGCAGGACAACCTGCAGTCCTTGCCGGAGGTGCTGGCGCGGCATCTGCCGCCCGGGCCGGCGATGTTCCCGCCGGAGCAGTTGACCGACCGTTCCGATCGCTTCCGCACGGCGGAAATCATTCGTGAAAAACTGACCTTGCGCCTGCAGCAGGAACTCCCCTACGGGCTGACCGTCGAGATCGAGCGGATGGCCGATACCGAGG
>CAXBRZ010000287.1:0-4001 GCA_963978075.1 uncultured bacterium
GACCGTTTCACTGCCGATACCGGTATTCCGGTACGGCTGTCCTTCGCCGCAAGTTCAGCGCTCGCCCGCCAGATCGAGGCCGGCGCGCCGGCCGACCTGTACCTCTCGGCGGACGAGGAGTGGATGGACTACCTCGCGGAACGTCAATTGATCGATCCGAAAAGCCGGCGGGAACTGTTGGGCAACCGGCTGGTGTTGATCGGTGCGGCCGGCGACCCGCTGCGCCTGACCATCGCGCCCGGCTTCAATATCGCAGGGGCTCTCGGGGATTCGCGGCTCGCCGTGGCCGACCCGGACTCCGTGCCCGCGGGCCGCTATGCGCAGGCGGCCCTGCGCTCGCTCGGCGCGTGGGACAGCGTGCACAACCGCCTTGCACGCGCGGAAAACGTGCGCGGCGCGCTGCAGTACGTCGCCCGCGGAGAGACAAGGTTGGGGGTTGTCTACGCCACCGATGCCCGCGCCGACACGCGCGTGAGGGTCATCGACGTGTTCCCCGCCTCGAGCCACCCGCCCATCCGCTATCCGGCCGCGGTGCTGAAAAATGCCGCGCCGGGCACCGAGCGTCTGCTCACTTACCTTTCTTCGGCCGACGCCGCGGCTGTCTGGACGAAGTTCGGGTTTCTGTTGCCGTGACCGCGGTCGCGGCGGGCGACAGCAGTTGCAGCAAACGCTGCAAGGCACGCCCCGGCGTGCGCGCGGCTCGGCGCACGAGTTGCGGCATGAAGCGGTAGCGGGAACCCCCGATGTAGGGAATCTCGGCCAGCCGCCCGGCGGCCATGTCCGCCTCGACCCGATAGCGCGGCATCCAGCCAAAGCCGACACCGGTGAGCAAGGCTTCGCGCTTCGCGCCGAAGTCCGACAGGAGGAACACGCGCTCGCCGCCGAACATGTGCCGGTCATCGGCACGGGCCCCTGAGTCCTGCACAGAGAGTTCCACCTCGTCGTGCAGGTCGGCGAGGGTCACCGACTTGTGCTGGGTCAGCGGATGGCCCGACCGGGCCAGCAGCAGACATTCAATCTCTGACATCGGCTGCATCACCCATTCCGGGGAGGGGACGCAGTCCTTGACCAGCATGAGGTCGGCCTGTTCGCTCTCGAAGCGGCGCTGCACGCCACCGAGGAACTCCACGCGCACCTGTATCCTCGTCGGGATCCGCTCGTCGGCGAGCGTCTTGAGGGCCGCGAGGGTGGGCGCGAGCGGCAGGATCCCGTCGATGACCAGCGTGAGGCGCGCCTCCCAACCGCTCGCGCACTGCTGCGCTAGCGTCGCGACCTGATCGGCCTGAGCGAGCAGCCGCCGTCCCTCGGCCAGCAGCAGCGTACCGGCGTCGGTGAGACGGACGCGGTAGCCCGACCGGTCCAGGAGCACGACGCCGAGCTGCTGCTCGAGCTTGCGGATCTGATAGTTCACCGCCGAGGGCACCTTGTGCAGCCTCGCCGCCGCCGCCGCGAAGCCGCCCTCGGTCACAACGGCATCGAGGGCCTCGATCGCATCAATGTCCGGACGCACCGATGTTCCATTTATTGCACTGAGTGCCACCACCTTAACCTATTTTTTGATCCGGTCGAGTCGAGTCCCGCAGGAGCGGTCAAGGCCGGCCCCGTCCCTCGTTTGACCGTCCCGGACAAGCCGCCTACTATTTGTCAGACAAATTAAACGAAGGCAGCCCGCATGTTTGGCATCACCCCCTCGGCCCGTCTGCGTCCCTCGCCGTACTACGAAGCGACCCTTGCCGAAGGCGTGAAGGCCTTCACCACGTACAACCACATGCTGATGCCGACGAGTTTCGGCGACCCCGAGGGGGAGTACTGGCGCCTCATGAACGGGGTCTCGCAATGGGACGTCGCGGTGGAGCGGCAGGTGGAACTGCGCGGACCCGACGCCGGGCGCCTTGCCCAGATCCTCACCGCCCGCGACCTCACGCGCTGCGTCGGCGGGCAGGGCAAGTACGTCCCGCTGTGCAACCACGACGGCGTGCTCATCAACGACCCGATCCTCCTGAAACTGGCCGACGACCACTACTGGCTGTCGATCGCGGACTCCAACATCTGGTTCTGGGCACGCGCGATTGCCGCCGAGCGGCGCCTTCACGTCGAGGTGAGCGAACCGGACGTCTCGCCGATGGCCGTGCAGGGTCCGAAGGCCGAGGAAGTGGTCGCCTCGCTCTGCGGCGACTGGGTGCGCGGGCTCAAGTACTTCTGGTTCCGTGAAACCGCGATCGACGGCATCCCCGTGGTCGTCGCGCGCTCCGGCTGGTCCAAGCAGGGGGGATTCGAGCTCTACCTGCGCGACGGCTCGCAGGGGACGCGCCTTTGGAACATCGTGAGGGAGGCCGGCAAGCCGTGGGACATCGGTCCTGGCAATCCGAACTTCTGCGAGCGCGTGGAGACGGGCCTGCTCAGTTACGGTGGCGACACCGACGAGCGGACCAACCCGTACGAAGTGCGGCTCGGCAAATACATCGACCTCAACGTAGCGGACGACGTCATCGGCATCGCGGCGCTGCGACGGATCCATGCCGAGGGACCGCGCCGTCACCAGCTCGGTGTCGTGCTCGAAGGCGAGACGCCGACCCAGCTCGGTTTTCTCTGGCACGAGATCCACGCAGGCGGCCGCCGCATCGGCTCCATGACCAACTGCGTCTGGTCGTGGCGGCTGAAGAAGAACATCGGCTTTGCGCTCGTCGACATCGCCGCACAGCCCGGCGATCCGGTCACCGTCATCAAGGGCGGCACCCCGCTGGCAGCCACCCTGACCACACTGCCCTTCCTCTAAGGGCGCCTCAGAGCAGCGCGGCGTCGGCCTCGGTCACGGCCGCCGCCCCACCGCGCATCAGCGCCGCGTAGCCATGCGCCTGCGGCAGCAGATGCTCGGCATAAAAGCGCGCCGACTGCAGCTTGCCGCGATGGAAGTCAGGATCGCGGCCGGCCCCGAGCAGGGTAGCCGCGTGGCGCGCCGCGCGCGCCTGCAGCCAGCCGCCGAGCACGAGGCCCGACAGGCGCAGGAACGGCACGGCGAGTGCACCGAGCACCCGCGGATCCTGTCCCATGGCGCCCAGAAAACCACGCGCCGCCTGTTCGTAGGCGGGCAGCACCGAGAGCACGGCCAACCGCACGGTCTCGGCCTCACCGCTGGCGGGCGCCGACAGTTCGGTGTGCACGTCGACCATGAGCGCGGTCAGCGCCGCACCGCCGTCGCGCGCGAACTTGCGCCCGGCAAGGTCCGCCGCCTGGATGCCGGTCGTGCCTTCGTAGATCGTCGAGATGCGTGCATCGCGCAGGGACTGCGCCGCGCCCGTATCCTCGATGAAGCCCATGCCGCCGTGCACCTGGATGGCCGTGCCGGTGAGTTCCACTCCCATGTCGGTCCCCCAACCCTTCGAGAGCGGCGTCAGGAGTGCCGCCATGTCGGACGCGGTCTCGCGTTCCGCGGCATCCGGGTGGTGTGCGGCGATGTCGATGCACGCGGCGTTCCAGTAGATCAAGCGGCGCAACGCCTCGATGGTGCTCTTCATGGTGACGAGCATCCGCTTCACGTCGGGATGGTCGATGATCTGCGAGCTCTCCCCCGCCGGTGCACCGGGTGCGCGACCCTGCCGGCGCATCACCGAGTACTCGAGTGCCTGCTGGAATGCGCGCTCGGCGACGGCGAGACCCTCCAGCCCGACGCCCAGCCGGGCCTGGTTCATCATGGTGAACATGTAGGACATGCCGTGGTTCTCCTCACCGATGATGTAGCCAACGGCACCACCGTTGTCGCCGTACGACAGCACGCACGTGGGACTGGCCTTGATGCCCGTCTTGTGCTCGATGCTGACGCACTTCACGTCGTTCTCCGCACCCAGCGAACCGTCGGCGTTCAGCAGGAACTGGGGAACGATGAAGCACGAGATGCCCTTGGTGCCGGCGGGCGCACCCTCGAGCCTGGCCAGCACGATGTGCACCGTGTTCTCGGTGAGGTCGTGCTCGCCCCAGGTGATGAAGATCTTCTGGCCGGTGAT
>CAXBRZ010000288.1:0-3993 GCA_963978075.1 uncultured bacterium
GATGCCGGCACCGCGCTGCTGCCGGAGAGCCGCACGGCACTGGCGCAACTGGAGCGCGCGGCCGTGGCGGCCCGGCGCGCCGGCCGCGGCGAGATCGGCCGCCTCGCGGTCGGGTACGTGGCCTCCGCCGCCCTGAGCGGCGTGCTGCCGCGGGCACTCGGGGAGTTCCGCGTGGCGCGGCCCCAGGTCGAGATCGATCTTGTGGCCATGGAGACGCCGCGGCAGCTCGCCGCGCTGGATGACGGGAGCCTGGACCTTGGATTCCTGCGGCCCCGCTCGCACTACCCCGACGGGATCGAGACCCGCTTCGTCCACGAGGACGATGTGCTGCTTGCGATGACGCCACGGCACCGGCTGGCCCACGGGCGGATAGACGCCGCCACCCTCGCCACGGAGCGCTTCATCGTGCCGCAGTTCGACGAACAGGATGGCTTTGGCGAACGGCTGCAGCAGCTGTCACGCCACGGCGGATTCGAGCCCGGGCCCATTCTTCGGGTGCGCGACTTCATCACCGCGGTCACCCTCGCGGCCGCCGGCTACGGACTCGCGCTGGTTCCCCGCTCGGTCACCGCCCTGTCACTGAGCGGAGTGGTCTACCGGCCGATCAGCGGCTTCACGGGCACCGTGCGCCTCGTCGCCGCCTGGCGGCGCAACAACGGCTCGGCCGTGCTGCAGGCCCTCGTGGCACGCCTCGCCGCCACGGCGGAGACACACCCATGACCCCGGCCGGTCCAGAGAAGCCGACGCTCCCCTACGCCGAGTTTGTGGCGATGATGGCCTTCCTCTCGGCGCTCGGCGCGTTGGCCACCGACGTGATGCTGCCCGCGCTGCCCGCCATCGGCGGCGCCTTTGCCATCACCGAAGCCAACTCGCTGCAGTTCGTGATCACGATCTTCCTGATGGGCTCGGGACTCGGCCAGATCTTCTTCGGTCCGTTGTCGGATGCCTTTGGCCGCCGACGGGTGCTGCTCGGCGGGATCGGGCTGTACGGAGCCTTAAGTCTCGTGGCGGCGCTGTCCATCTCGCTGCCGATGCTGTTCGTCGCCC
The DNA here is from genome assembly GCA_963978075.1 of uncultured bacterium. GTDB lineage: Bacteria > Pseudomonadota > Gammaproteobacteria > Steroidobacterales > Steroidobacteraceae > CAIKZZ01. Next base: position 1,048 of record CAXBRZ010000288.1, read on the forward strand.
GCGCGCTGCAGGGCATCGGCTCTGCGGCCACCGCCGTGCTGACCCGCGCGATCATCCGTGACCGCTACTCGGGCGCCGTCATGGCGCGCGTCTCCTCCACGGTCTTCATCGTCTTCCTGCTCGCGCCGATCCTCGCGCCAAGCGTCGGCCAGATGATCCTGCTTCTAGCCCCGTGGCGTGCGGTGTTCCTGTTCCTCGCCGCCACCGCCGCCGTGATGTTTCTCTGGGTCAGCATGCGCCTGCCCGAAACACTGCCGGCGGAGCGTCGTCATCCGGCCGAACTCGCGCCGATGCTGCAGGCGGCCCGTTACGTGATCAGCCATCCGTCCTCGCTCCTGTACGGCGCGGCGATGATGCTGCTCTTCGGGGCACTGCTGACCTATGTCGCCACGATGCCGCAGATCTTCAGCGACGTCTTCCATGCGCCTGAAAGGATGGCGGTCTCGTTCGCCGGGGTGGCCGGACTCATGGGGCTCGGTTCTTTTGCCAACGTGAAGATCGTCGAGCGTTACGGCATGCAGCGGATCTCGCACACGGCACTGCTGGTGCTGCTGACGCTGAGCGTGACCCACCTGCTCGTGGCCGTGCTGGGACAGGAATCGATCGTCGTGTTCGTGATCCTGCAAGGCCTCACGATGCTCTGCTTTGGCCTTTGCCTGTCGAACTTCGGCGCCATCGCCATGCAGCCCATGGGCGCGGTCGCCGGCAGTGCCGCCTCGCTGCAGGGCATGTCGATGGGGCTTGGCGGCGCGCTGATCGCGGCGCTGTGCGGACATTTCTGGAACGGCCGGCTGATGCTGCTGCCGCTGTGCTTCCTGCTGCTGGGACTGCTGGCGCTCGGCTGCATCCTCGGCGCCGAGCGCGGCCAGCTATTCCACCCTCACAGGAGTGCCGCGCACGACGCCTAGCCGTGCGCGGCCGTCGTCCCCTTACTGGCGGATGCCTTCCACCTGGATGCGCAGGGTGACGGTCATGTCAAAACCGTAGGCCTGCCCGTAACTGACGCCAAAGTCCGCCCGGTTGAGCGTCGCCTCGGCATCGGCACCGCACACCTCACGCTGCAACATCGGGTTGATCTTGCACAGGAAGCGGTTGATCTTGAGGGTGACGGGCTTCGTCACGCCGTGCATCGTGAGCTGGCCTTCCACCTGCGTGGGATGGCCATCCTGGAACGCCACGAGCTTGCCGGTGTAGGCGGCGGTCGGAAATTTGGCCACATCGAACATCTGCTCGCCGCGGGCGTGCTCGTTCATCTTGTCGTGACCGAAGTCGATGGAGGCCGCGTCGATCGACACGTTCACCTCGCCCTTCTGGCCTTCCTTGTCATAGACGACCGAGCCGCTGCTGGTGCGGAACTTGCCGCGCCACACGGACAGGCCACCGAAGTGATCGGCCTCGAAACTCGGATAGGTGTGGTTGGGATCAAGCGTGTAGGTCACCGGCGCCGCCGATGCGGCTGCCGATACAAGCGCTCCTACGAGAGCCGCGGCAATCAAGGTCTTCATGCAAATCTCCTGGTGCAAACGCCGGCGGTCAGCCGGCGTGATAAACGGCAAGCTTGTTGCCATCGAGGTCACGGAAATAACCCGCGTAGAAACTGTCGCCACGCGGACCGGCCGCACCTTCGTCCTTGGCGCCAAGCGCCATGGCGCGCGCGTAGACCGCGTCCACCTCGGCCCTCGATCCCGCGGCGAGCGAGACCATCATGCCGTTGCCGACCGTCGCCGGCTGCAGGTCGTACGGCGTGATGATGCAGAGCATCGAGCCGTTGCTGAAGTTCCAGGCGATGTAGCGCTCGGTCTGCCAGCCGCGCTTGGCGCCCATCTCCCCGAGGAGCGCGTCGTAGAACGCGGCGCCCCGCGTCAGGTCGTTGGTACCGAGGGTGACGTAACCGATCATGGCAACCGCCTTGAGGATGGATATGGAGAGACGCCGAGTATGCCCCAAGCGGCAGCGGCCGGCAGCCTCAGCGTGCGCCGAGTACCGAGCGGGCGATGATGGTGCGCTGGATCTCCGAGGCGCCCTCGTAGATGCGCAGGATGCGCGCATCGCGGGCCATCCGCTCCAAGGGCAGCGCGCGGGTATAGCCATAGCCCCCGTGCAGCTGCTGCGCCGTGTCGACGACGAAGGCCACCATCTCGGTCGCGTGCAGCTTGGCCATGGCGGACTCCAGCGAATAGGGTCGGCCTGCCGTGCGCAGCGCCACCGCCTGCATCGAAAGTGCCCACGAGGCCTCGAGGCGCATCTTCATGTCGGCCACGAGCCACTGGACACCCTGCTTGCGCGCGAGCGTCTCGCCGCCGACCGTGCGCTCGTTGAGCCACTGCACGGTCATGCCAAGAGCCGCTTCCGCGATGCCGAGCGCGGTGGCGGCCACATCGAGCCGGCTGTTGTCGAGCACGCGCATCGCCAGGCGAAAACCGCCGCCTTCCTCGCCGAGGCGATCCGCGGCAAGACGGTTCCGGGCACCATCCTGGGCGACGTGGCGTTCGAGCCGAACGGCCAGGCCAGGCACAAGCACACGATCTTCAAGGTGGTCGACGGCAAGACCGCCAACCGCATCGACCTCGATCGCGCGCGGCAGCTCGACGTCGCACGGCGGGCCGCTCGGCGGCACCGTCGGGTCGATCCCCTCCGGATCGACGAGGGGCGCGCCCATCGTCGCGCGGGCGTGGTCGGCGAGCGTCGCGCTCCACGCGATCTTGCCGGTGGCTACGTCCAAGGCGTGCAGTCCCCCACCCTTCTTGGGATCGAGCGTCGCACCTGTAAGCCCCGTCCGCACGCTCGCGTCCGAGATCGCGACATACATGTGATGAGCGTCGACCGCCGAGCCCCACATGCTTCCTCCGAGCAAGCCACCCGCACCGGCGCGCGTTTGCCACAGCAACTTGCCGTCTTCGTCCGGATCAAGCGCGTACGCCATACCGGACTTCTGTGCGATCAGCA
>CAXBRZ010000289.1:0-3962 GCA_963978075.1 uncultured bacterium
CACCGGCCGCAGGATCGGTCTTGGCAAAGACGACCAGATGGTCGGCGGCACCTGCATTCGAAATGAACTGCTTCTGGCCGTAGAGCTGATAGGTATCGCCGTCGCGGACGGCTTTGGTGACAAGGTCCGCCGGGTTCGAGCCACCGCCAGGCTCGGTCAGCGCAAAGCCAAAAACGCTCTCCCCGCGCGCCGCGGGCGGCAGGTAGCGCCGCTGCTGGGCCTCGTCACCGCCGAGATAGACCGCATCGGTCCCGAGGTAGTGGGCGCCGATCATCGAGGAAGTTGCAGCGCAGTGTTTGGAGATCTCGGCGAGCGCCAGCAGCATGCCGGCCGGTGTCGCGCCGGGACCGCCGAGCTCCGCCGGCAGGTTGAGACCCATGAGGCCCATCGCACCCAGCGCCGGCACATGCTCGAGGCACGAGGCTTCGGACTCATCGAGTGCTGCCGCGCGCGGGGCAAGCGTCGACGCCGCGAAACGCGCCACCGCATCGACCAGTTCCCGATCCTCGTCCGTCACGCCCTGGCGCTGTGCGCTCATGCCTGTGCCCCGTCTTGACCGAAAATGCCGGCCTCGGCCAGCTCCGCGATCCGCCCGGCGCCGAGCCCCAGCAGATCGGAAAACACCGCCACCGAATCCTCACCCAGCGCCGGTGCGCGACGCACCACGTTCGCCGCGGAGCCGGTGAACTTCACCGGCTGCGTGGGAAGTCGAAGGCCGGGCAGCCGCGGATCCTCCACCTCCTGCAGAATGCCGCGTGCCGCCGCCTGCGGCGTCGCCAGCGCATCGACAAGCGTCGCAACCGGCGCCGCAGGCACACCCGCCGCGTCCAGTGCCGCACACACCTCGCTGACCGTTCGGATGCCCGACCAGGCCTCGATGCCCTCGCGCAGCTCGGCCTCGTGCGTGAGGCGCCCGCTGTCGGTGAGAAAGCGCTCGTCGCTTGCCCAGTCGCGACGTCCGACGACGCCCGCGAGGCCCGCAAAAAACCGGTGGGTCAGCACCGCAAGCACAAAGGGACCGTCGGCGGCACGGAAGACGCCGAACGGCGCGGAGAGCGGATGGCGATTGCCCACCCGCATGGGCACCGCACCCGTAAAGAGGTGCCGCGCCATGGAGGTCACGAGGAAGGACAGCGTGCTGTCGTACATCGCGACATCGACGTGCTGCCCGCGGCCGGACTTCTGCACCTGCAGGAGCGCGGCGAGGATCGCCCAAGAGGCATAGAGGCCCGTGACGATGTCCGACACCACCTCGCCGACGAGCGTCGCCTCGTCCGCCGGATCGCCGGTCACGTGCATGAGACCGGTGGTCGCCTGCATGATGATGTCGTAGGCGGGCCGCTCGGCCATCGGGCCCGTCTGGCCGTAGCCTGAGATGCTGACGTAGACGAGGCGCGGCTGCGCCGCGAGCAGTTCCTCGGCCCCGAGCCCAAGCCGTGCCGCAACCCCCGGGCGGAAGTTCTCGACGACCACGTCGGCAGTGGCAATGAGATCGCGGGCCAGCGCCTGCGCCGCGGGCTGCTTGAGATCGAGGACCACGCCGCGCTTGCCGCGGTTCACGATGGTGAAGAGCGCGCTCTCGCCGTTGCGAAACGGCCCGATGCCGCGGTAGTCGTCCCCCTGCGGTGGCTCGACCTTGATGACCTCGGCCCCGAGGTCCGCCAGCAGCACGGTCGAGAGGGGACCGGCGAGCACACGGGTGAAATCGACGATGCGGATCCCCTCGAGCGCGCGGGGACGGGTCGGTGCGTTCATGGATGCCTCATGGCGGCTAGTGTGGCCTGTCCGCGACGCCGGGGGAACCCCGCCGGTGCCCCGGAAAAGGCCTGCCGTTGCGCCCGCGGGCTGGTCTAGAATCGGCGCATGAAGAAAAGACACCACCCACTGCCGGGCATGATGCGCTGGCTGGAACGCTTCGAGGTCGCGGTCAACGTCATCCTGCTCGTGATGATGACGATCATCGTCACGCTCTCGATCATCGATCTTGGCTGCATCATCTATGAGTCCATCGCGAAGCCGCCTTACGGCCGCATCAGCGTCATGGAACTGGTGAGCCTGTTCAGCGACTTCCTGCTCGTGCTCATCGGCGTCGAACTCGTCGAGACGGTGCGCAGTTACATCCAGGACAAGACCATCCACGTCGAGGTCATCCTCGCCGTCGGCCTTGTCGCCATCACCCGCAAGATCATCGTGCTGGAGCCGGCCCATCTCGAGCCGCTCGCGATGGTCGGCATCGCCGCGATCATCGTCTCACTCGCGGCCGCCTTTTACCTCGTGCACAAGACTCTCGAGGACCGGCGCCACGACAGGGACGACGAGGAGTCCGAATGAGCCGGCCCCGTCTCGGTACGCTACTGGGCCTCCTCGCCAGTCTCGTCACCACCCTCGCGGCACTGGCCGGTTTGCCGAGCATCCCGCCGGTCGATGCGCCGGAGCTGGCGGCCCTCGGGCCTGCGCGCGTCGGTGTGCGCACGCTGACACTCGTCCACAAGGACCAGTACGACGTGCTGGCCACCGACCCTGCGACCGGTACGGTGCCAAAGCATGACCGGACGCTCGAGGTCGATGTCTGGTACCCGGCAACGCCCGCCGCCGGCGCGGTGCCGGAGATCTACAAGGCCGCCCTGCCTTCAGAGGCACCGGACCCGCCGGCGGCGTTCACGATCCCGGGCATTGCCGTTCGAAATGCGCCCGCGGCCAACGGTCGTCATCCGCTCGTGATCGTCTCGCACGGCTACTCGAACGTCACCGTCGCGCTGTCCTGGCTGACCGAGAACCTGGCCTCCAAGGGCTACGTGGTCGCGGCCATCCGTCACGAAGACCCGATGATCGGCGACCGGTCCACGTTCGCAGGACCCTTGCTGCGCCGCCCGCTCGACATCGCCTTCGTGGCGCACGAACTCGGCGCGCGGCTCGCGGCGGAAAAACTCGTTGATCCGGAGCGGGTGGCCCTGGTGGGCTATTCGATGGGCGGATATGGGGTACTGACGGCAGCCGGTGCCGCGCTCGACCCCGAAGGCCCGGCGCGTCTGGTGCCGGGCGGCGTGATGCTGCCCTACGCGCGCGGCGGCGCAAAAGCCGAGGAGATTGTCGTTCCCCACCTGAAGGCCGTGGTGGCGCTCGCACCCGCCGGCGGCGGCACGCTCAAGATCTGGGGCAAGGACGGTCCCGTCGGCATCCGCGCGCCGCTGCTGCTCATTGCCGGTGATCACGACCTCACGGTCGACTACGGCAGCGGCGCGCAGGCCTTCTTTGCAGAGGCCGTGCATGCGCCGCGCTACCTGCTCACCTATCTCGGTGGCGGTCATGGCATCGGCCTCGATCCGGTTCCCGCCGAAATGCGGGACAACCTCTGGAACTTCTCCTGGTTCGAGGATCCGCTGTGGCGCAAGGACAAGATCATCGCGATCAACACGCACATGATCACCGCCTTCCTCGACCGCTACGTGCGCGGTGACGAGTCGCGCGCCAGCTACCTCGACGGCCTGACCCCGCGCATCGACGACACCGTGTGGCCGGCCGATCTGGCGCCGCGCTTTGACATGACGAGTACCGCCAGCGCTCCGGTCACGCTCTGGAAAGGGTTCAAGCGGCGCTTCGCCACGGGACTCGAACTGCGCGCCGCGCCGGCCAGCCCTTAAGGCTCAGCCCGGGCGCCGCGTTGCGCGCAGGAGTCCGTAGACGGCTATACCCAGCCAGATGATGTTGAGCGTCATCGACGGATAAGCGTGGTGCCACGCCCCGTTGATGCAGAAGCCCACCGCGCCGACGATGTTCATCCACTGGTAGAGCGGCCGGGTGGGCTCGAGCCAACGCGCGGTGATGAGGGCATACGACACGAGGATCAGGCTTGCACCGATCCAGCCGGCCACCTCGATCGTCAGCGACCATCCATCCATTGCCATAGACATCCGCATCTCCTGCACAGGCGCCTAGGATGGAGCAATCGACCGGCGGGTGAA